>CBDUMX010000147.1:0-5915 GCA_965368435.1 uncultured bacterium | reverse complement strand
CCTCAATCCTCCCTGTCCGCCGAAACTTAAGTGCAGGTGGAAATCCTCAATCCTCCCTGTCCATCGAAACATAAGTGTAGGTGGAAATTCTCAATTCTCAATTCTCAAAGGTGTTTCTCCGCATGATAGCTGCTCCTTACTAAAGGTCCACTTTCAATATAATCGAAGCCTAAATCTTCACCTATGGCTTTATACTTAGCAAATTGATCTGGATGTACATATTCGGCTACCAACATATGTCGAGCCGTAGGTTGCATATACTGTCCCAATGTAATGATACCAACACCAACTTCGCGCAAATCCCTCATGGCTTGCACTATCTCATCCTCAGTTTCACCCATGCCGCACATTATCCCACTCTTGGTCTTCATGCCATTTTCTTTCAAGTACTTCAATACAAACATGCTTCGCTCGTACTTTGCCTGCACCCTTACTTGTCGGCTTAAGCGCTCAACGGTTTCTATATTGTGACTTACAGTCTCAGGATGAACTGCAATGATTTTATCCAACTGCTCTGTCTTTCCCTGAAAATCCGGTATTAGCGTTTCTAAAGTAACTTCAGGATTAAACTCTCTTATAGCTTCAACTGTCTTCGCCCAATGTCCAGACCCACCGTCAGGCAAATCATCTCTGTCGACACTAGTTATAACAGCATGCTTTATGCCCATCATATTAATAGATTGCGCAACCTTAAAGGGTTCTAGATTATCCAAAACGTCACCAGCTCCAGTAGCTACATTGCAAAACTGACAAGATCTTGTGCAGGTATTTCCCAATATCATAAAGGTAGCAGTCCCTGCACCCCAACATTCTCCAATATTTGGACATTTACCGCTTTCACAAATCGTATGCAATTTGTTTTCGCGTACCAATTTGATCATGTCTTTATATTTACCATCACCGGGAATCTGAGTTTTCAACCAGTCTGGTTTAACACGTGAAGTTTGCTTAATTTTAACTTCTGGTTTGTTTTCTATCTTATTAGCCATTGTGCTGGGCAAAAGTACATTGCACTTGCAATTAATTACATTTTAATACCATATTTGTTTGCATAAGTAATAAGGTCTCCAATCAGACGTTAAATTTGAACCTTATCGAATCATGCGAAAAGCCCTGTTTTCAATATTTATAGTTTTCTTCGCCCTAGCGAGTTTTGCTCAAGAGTCGATTCCTATCGGACAATGGCGCATTCACCTGCCATATAATTCTGTGAAACAATTAGTGGAAACTCCTAAACTTCTTTACGTCGTTGCTGAGGTGGGATTTTACAGCTTTGATAAGCTTAGCGGTGAGATAGAACTCTACTCGAAGGTAAATGGATTTTCTGATACCGAAGTATCAGCATTGGCATATTCTGAAACATACAATTGCCTCGTCATAGGATACAGAAATACGAATGTTGACCTTTTAAAAGATGGCAGAGTAATTAATATACAGGGAATCCTGCGTAAATCTATCCTAGGTAAAAAGGAAATTAATGAAATTCAGATTGAAGATAATCTAGCATATATAGCTTGCAGCTTTGGGGTTGTAGTTGTCGATTTAATATCCGAAGACATTAAGGATAGCTATCTCAATATTGGTCCTGGTGGATCAACTCTCGATATCTATTCTATTCAAGAGTTTAACGACAGTTTATATTTAGGAACTCCATCTGGCATCTACAGCGCACTAATTTCAAATCAAGTTAATTTGAGCGACTTTTCATCCTGGAAGTTGACTAGGCCATCTAACGGCACATATATGCTACGCGAGTACCAATCGAGTTTGCATTTTGTTGAAGATAGTATACTTTATACTTACTCAAATAATTCCTATGGCTTGAAAGAAGGAGGTCAACTATTCAACTATAAAAGCATCACTTTAAACCATAACAAAATGGTTGTTTGTAAAGCCGAAGGGATAACTGTCTTTGATAATCAAGGGGTATATAGAAACTTAAATTAAAAGTTTAAAGACTTTGCGGTTATTGATAATCAGGAAAATATCTGGTGTGGCGGCTTCTATACAGGCATGGTGAAAATCGACCCTAATGGCGCTCAGTCTAATTTAAAACCTCAAGGTCCATTTGGACGAACTTCATTTGAAATGGAAGGCTTTGGTAAGCAAATGTGGGTTACCAGTGGTGGCCACTCGGCAACCTATGCACCAACCTTTACCAATTATGGGTATTACACTTTTGAAAAAGGGAAGTGGACTAACAGACCAACCAATGTGCCTGAATTGTCGACTATGTACGACTTTACAGCAATTGAAATTAATGAGAATACTGGAGACATTTGGTTGGGAAGCCACGGTACTGGTCTTTGCCATTTGCGCAACGGTGAGTTTATAGCCCGATATGATGAAAACAATACCCCAGTAATAAAAACTGGTCCAAGTAATTTTACCTATTGCTTTGGACTAGGACTCGATAGCAAAGACAATCTCTGGGTGAGCAACTTTGAAGTTGAAAATGCACTTCTTGTAAGATATGCAAATGGAAGTTGGGCTAGTTATAATGTAGGAGAACAGAAGCTAGGAGAAATGGTAGTTGATGAATACGATCAAAAATGGATTTGCTTAGAACGAGAAGATTCCAAAGGTATATTGGTGTTTAAGGAAGATGAAGAAGGTGTTAATCCACCTCAGGTAAGAGTTTTAACTACTTCTGCAAATAGTGGAAATTTACCCAGCAATGCTGTTAATGCTTTGGTTGTCGACAAAGACGGTGAAATATGGGTAGGAACCGAAACTGGACTTGCAATTTTCTACAATCCAAGTCTTGTGTTTGAAGGTGGACCTAATGCTGATGCCCAGCAAATAATTATTGATGATGGCAACGACATCGGATATTTATTGGGAAATGAAGTGATTAACGATATAAAGATTGATGGAGCTAATAGAAAATGGGTAGCTACTAATAATGGTGCGTGGCTAATAAAGGCAGATGGGAGTGAAGTTCTTGTTCACCACACCATAGATAACAGCCCATTGCCAAGCAATTCTGTGAATTGCGTTGGAATAGAACCTATCACCGGTGAAGTGTTTTTTGGTACCAATGGTGGAATTGTCTCATATAGGAGTGACGCAACTGAAGCAAATTCTGAGGAAGCAAACCCTTTGGTATTTCCTAATCCAGTACACTATAATTACGATGGATTAATCACTATCACTGGTCTATACGAAAATGCAACGGTTAAGATAGTAGATGTAGCAGGTAGGGTAGTTTATGAAATGATTGCAACAGGTGGAACGGCTGTTTGGGATGGAAGAAATTTCAATGGTGAGCGTCCACAAACAGGAGTTTATTTAATATTCTCAGCGAATGAGCAAGACGAAAACGCCTTGGTCAGTAAGCTTTTAATTGTTCGATAATGATTATCAAGACCAAAGCCATAGTCTTGAGAAATACCAATTATAGCGAAAGTAGCGTGATTAGTAAAATGTATACCAAAGAATT
This sequence comes from uncultured bacterium, assembly GCA_965368435.1. GTDB lineage: Bacteria > Bacteroidota > Bacteroidia > NS11-12g > UBA9320 > JAHEKB01. The sequence goes on along the minus strand of CBDUMX010000147.1, from coordinate 2,473 downwards.
GGGTATACGTACCTACCTAATAAATGGAGTGAGAAAGCCTAAAAGCAAAATTAGCATGGCAATGCTTCAACCCCTTACTCTACTAATGCTAGAAGCATACGAAAAACCCAATGCCAATCTGCAAAGGATAAAGGAACTTAAATGTCAGCCACTGCTTTTGCAAATCGGGCAAGATTTTAAGAAAAGAGGGGTTGCTATGTACCTCAATGAACTATTGAATTCATGTTTAATAGTAGAAGACCGAGATGAAGATTTATTTAATTTTCTTGAAAGGGAAATTATCGAACTTGAGAATGGGGAAGAGGTATCCAACTTTTCACTCTTGTTTATGATTAAGTTTTGCAAAGAATTGGGTATAGACCCACAAGGTGAATATTCAGAATCTCAGCCGTATTTAGACCTCGATTCAGCATGCTTCACTGCCCAATCAGGTGAACACACTGTATCACAGCACATATCCCGAATAATTTCGGATTTAAAATACTTAGATCATAAACAACATTTAAATATCGATAGTAAAACGCGCAGAGAAACCTTGAACAGCCTAATTTTGTACTACCAATTCCATATCATGAAGAATCGAGAAATGAAATCTTTATCGGTTCTCACGGAAGTTATGGATGCTTGGCACACTGTTTGAACTTATTAAGTTATGAAAAAGCTATTATTCATATTGACCATATTAATTACAGGCTCCGACCTAATGGCTCAAAATGTCATCGTTCCGGATAGTATGAAGATCGTCCGCAAAGTCGTTATGGATGGTGATACTTTCTATATCTATGAATTTGATGAACTCATCATTAAAGAGTTTACAACCGCAAAAGAGAAAGAGGAATACTTAAAATTGGTTCGAAGAATTAAAAAAGTTATGCCTTATGCTAAGCTGGCTGCTTTTCGACTACAGATGATGGAGGACAATCTCAATCAGCTAACTACCAAAAAAGCCAAAAAGAAATATATCAAGGAAACAGAGGCTGCTATAAAAGAAGAATTTATGGGGCAGATCAAAAATCTTTATGTAGAAGAAGGCAAACTTTTACTCAAACTCATTCATAGAGAAACTGGAAACACTACATATGAGATATTAAAGAAATACAGAGGGAGCGCTACCACATTCTATTGGGGTATGCTCGCTAAAACCTATAGTGCAGATATCAAAGTGGAGTATGACCCAATACAAGACTATTGGATAGAGTATATAATCAAAAGCTTAAAACTAGAATAAGTCTGAGCTGTTAAACCAATTATGAAATTAGATGTTTTAGCCTTCGGAGCACATCCGGATGATGTAGAACTATCCTGTTCTGGGACTTTAGCAAAACTGAAGAAAGCGGGAAAGAAAATCGGAGTAATAGACCTTACTAAAGGTGAAATGGGTACTCGAGGTACTGCAGAAACAAGAGCTCAAGAAGCCTCAAATTCTGCTACGATTTTAAGATTAGATGCCAGAGAAAATCTTGATTTAGGTGATGCCTGGTTTGAAATCAGTAAAGAAAATAAGCTCAAAGTTATACAGGCTATCAGGAAATATAGGCCAGATATCATTCTTGTCAATGCTAAGCACGACAGACATATTGATCACGGAAGAGGCGCTGAGCTCGTTAAGCAAGCATCATTTCTAAGCGGTCTAGCTAAAATAGAAACTAAAGTCGACGGTAATCCACAAGAGCGATGGAGACCTAAGCATTGTTTTCACTACATTCAATTTCAGTATATGCAGCCCAGCTTTGTGGTTGATATTTCGGAAGAGTTTGAAACTAAGATGAAATCTATTTTAGCCTATAAGACTCAATTTTACGATCCTACATCTAATGAAAAATCGACGCTTATCTCTCAAAAGTCGTTTTTAGATTATATAGAAGCTAGAGCTAGAGAGTTTGGAGCGGCTATAGAAGTGGAATACGGCGAGGGATTTGTATCTGATACTCCGCTTCAATTTAATTTGGAAAATCTTCTGTAGATCAGGCGCATGAGTTTGAAGACCGGGTGAGGAGTCCACGAGTACTCGTAAAAGCTCTCTTCCTTTGCTCCGAAACTTTTGTAGAAGTCTGCAACAGTTGGAATAGAAGAACCTTCAAAATCAAAAAGCATATTTTCCCCTGCGTATTCCTTCATCACCTTCCACAGTAAAACAGAAAGTGCATTTTTGTTTTTACCTTCTTCTGTTGGCGCACCTAATACATAATGCAAGCGTCCATGACTTTTCATCAAGGTAATTGCCGCTAAGACTATATCTTCTCTTCCAGTGTCATTATAAGCTATATAAGACTTAGCTTTATCTTGCTCTGAAGCTTTTAAACTCAGTTTGTAGAACTTGCTGTATTCTTTTTCGTCCAGTTGTGGGTTTAAACTAGAGTAGGCATTTTTATATAGCTTTATGCTTAGATCTGCTGATGGCACTTCCTTGTATTGTATTGCTGTGCTTTCTTCTTTACGCAAGTTTTTTCTCAAGCTTTTGCTGAAGCCATTC
>CBDUMX010000146.1:0-5920 GCA_965368435.1 uncultured bacterium | reverse complement strand
CACTCTTCACTCTTCACTCTTCACTCTTCACTCTTCACTCTTCACTCTTCACTCTACTTAAAGTATCTAAAATCATGACCAGCCTTCAACTGTATCACGAATTCATACATTAGTTTAATAACGCTTTCTATGTCTTTATAAGCAACCATCTCCACTGTTGTATGCATATACTTCAATGGGAGGGAAATAAGCGCTGAGGCAACTCCTATGTCGCTGTAAGCAAATGCATCGGTGTCTGTGCCTGTCCATCTACTCGCAGCCATGCGCTGAAATGGAATTTTCTTTTTATTCGCTACCCCTATCACCATATTCAACAAATTGTTCTGAACAGCAGGACCAGTTGTAATACAAGGTCCTGATCCACATTTTGTATCTCCCTGAGTTTTCTTATTATACATGGGAGAATGTGTATCGTGACAAACATCAGTTACTATAGCTACATCCGGTTTTAATCTTCGAGAAACCATTTCAGCACCGCGCAAACCAACTTCCTCTTGTACAGCATTAACTATGTATAGCGTAAATGGTAATTTCTTTTTGTTATCCTTCAACAACCTTGCAACTTCAGCTATCATAAAGCCTCCAGCGCGATTGTCTAACGCTCTAGCAACTACATACTTTTTATTGAGCTCCATTGCGTCGGCATCAAAGGTTACCACCGTGCCAACATGTATACCCATTTTCTCTACTTCTGCCTTTTTACTCGCTCCAACATCAATTGTTAAATTGCTCAATGAAGGAGAAGGCTCTTTTGCTCTATCTCTAACATGAATTGCTGGCCAACCAAAAACACCGTCCACAGTTCCCTTATCGGTATGCAATTTCACACGCATAGATGGAGCAATCTGATGATCACTGCCTCCATTTCTTACAACATATATATATCCATTGTCGTCTATATAATTTACGAACCATGAAATTTCATCGGCATGAGCCTCTAAAACTACTTTATAATCACAACCTGGATTAATTACCGCTACCGCAGTGCCATATACATCAACTTCATAAGAGTCGATATACGGTTTTAGGTAATCCAACCACATCTTCTGACCAGGGCTTTCAAAGCCAACTGGTGAATTATTATTTAAATAAGCGTGTAGAAATTTTTTACTTTTTGCGTTCATATTTTTCAATTGTGTCTTTAAACAAAGCGAACTCCCGAAGGAGCTCGCAAATTACTTAATAGTATCAAAAATTCGAGCATATTTTACTATGCTTTTTTAGTTTCTACCTCTTTGTCTTTTCCCTGCATTAACTTCTTTGCTCTTAAGCCCAGCTTATCTGTTAAGTAGTACATTACTGGTACTATTACCAATGTGAGGAAGGTGGCAAATATCAATCCGTAAATCACAGCCCAGGCCATCGGACCCCAGAAATCTGCATTCTGACCTCCCCAATATATTTCTGGTCGACCTTCTCTTAATAATCGTCCAAAATTGATATTGAAACCTATTGCCAATGGAATTAAACCAAGGACAGTAGTTATGGCTGTAAGCAAAACAGGTCTTAATCTAGTTCTTCCACTTTCAACTATAGTTTCCACTATATCTTCGGTGCTCAAACTATCTCTATCACCTATTCCTAATTCAGCCCGTTTTCTCTTCCTCAACAGATTGGTGTAATCTATAAGCACTATGGCATTATTTACTACTATACCTGCTAGTGATATAATTCCCAAACCTGTCATCATAATAGAGAAAGTTGTCTGAGTAATGGCAAATCCTAAGAACACACCAATTGTACTAAATACAACCGACATAATAATGATAAATGGACCGGCTATGGAGTTAAACTGAGTAACAATAATTAAGAAAATGATAAATACTGCAATCATCATTGCACTCATTAAGAATGCCATAGACTCTCCTTGCTCTTCTTGCTCACCTGTGAACTTGAACTCATATCCATCTTTCATCTCATGATCGGCAAGTAAGGTCTTGAACTGTGCAACTATCTCATTTGCATTAGCACCTTCTTCTACTTCAGAGAATATGGTAATTACTCTATCCATATCCTTTCTTTTAACAGTTCCATAGGTAGAGCTATAACTCACATCTGCAACTGCAGAAATTGGCACCTGGGAAATCTTCCCCGTTGCCATATCTCTAAAGGTGATTCTTGTATTCAAAAGATTTCCTAGATTGTATCTGTAATTGTCCTGAAACCTCAATTGAATCTCATAGTCATCCTCACCTTCTTTGTATTTTGAAATTTCCTTACCTAATAGAGCTGTTCTGATAGTTCCGGAAATTTGCATAGTACTAAGTCCAAATCTTCTAGCAGCTTCTCTATCTATTGATATTTCAAGCATAGGCTTGCCAATCTCTAAATCTGTTTTGAGTTGATCTACTCCTGGAATCTGAGCTGCTTCCATTTTCTTCTTAATCTTCTCAACTTCTGCTATCAGGGTTAAATAATCCTCTCCTTTTACTTCAACATTAATTGGTTTCCCAACAGGAGGTCCCATTGCGTCTTTTGCAAAAGTCAATTGAGCTTCAGGATAATCAGCACAAGCATCTTTGATTTCTTGCATAATAACACTGGTTGAAATGTCTTTCATGAATATCCTCTTCTCATACTCATAAAATGAAACCGTTATTCTAGCTTTATTTGGTGATGAACCACTTTGTGGACCTTCATTTGGATCTGCGGTTTTTTCACCAACCTGAGCTAATACCGCTTCAACTATAGTATCGTGCGGTTCAACTGCTTTCATTACTCTTTTTTCTAACTCTTTTGTGATTTTATTGGTTTTCTCTATGTCTGTTCCTAGAGGTGTTTCAATAAAGACGTTAACCATATTTGGCTCTGTCTCTGGGAAAAATACCATAGGAGGAGTGAAAGCACCAAATATCATCATTGTCACAAAGAAGAAAACTATTATCCCACCTAAGAAGGCATAGGGTTTCTTACCTCTAAGTGCAAATCCAATAAAATTTGAATATGAATTTTCCAATTTAGGCATCACATTGGCCATGAAGTATTCACCACCTGGGCGAAGTACATAGCGATTTGCAACGGAGAGTATGAACCCTAGTATGAATAAACCACCAATTAGTGGCGATGAAGCGAAATAGAATAATACTCCTAAACCAAAAACTAAAGCCATTCTTAACCAGAACTTCTTTTTTGTTTTGCGCTCAGAGTTTCCAATCTTTATCCAATCTGATGTCAAGACTGGGTTGATTACCAATGCAACAAAGAGAGATGATGATAAAACAATAATTAATGTCAGAGGCAAATACTTAAAGAATTCACCCATCAAACTCTTCCAAAACATTATTGGCAAAAATGCCGCAACAGTTGTTGCCGTTGAAGCTATAATAGCTGTTGCCACTTCTCCAGTTCCTTCTTTCGATGCTCTGTCTTTTGTTTTGCCTTTTTCGGAATACAATCTGTATATGTTTTCTACTATAACAATACCGTTGTCCACCAGCATTCCCAATGCCAAGATGAGAGAGAATAATACCATCATATTCAGTGTGGTCCCACTGAAGTTTAATATTGCTATTCCCATTAGCATGGATAGTGGTATTGCAATTCCCACGAACATTGAGTTTCTTAAGCCTAAGAAAAATATAAGAACCCCAACAACAAGTAAAACACCCATTATAATGCTGTTCTCCAAATTGTTCACCATATTCTTAGTGAATTTGGACTGATCATTGGTAATCACCACATTCAGATCTTTAGGAAAGGATTCCTTCTTTGCTATGGCTACAATTTCTTGTATTTTATCTGCAGCATTAATTAAATTTCCGCCGCTTTTCTTCTTGATATCCAATGTAACAACTGGGTTACCATCCAATCGAGCAAAGCTTGTAGCCTCCTTAGGTCCAAAACTCACCTCACCGATATCCCTTAAATAAACAATGTTTTGATATTCATTTTTTACTATGACATCTTCTATGTCTCTGTAGTTTTTGAATTCTCCATCTATTCTGATGTTTCTTCTTGTTATATCATTTCCCTCTATGCTTTTGATATCACCACCACTCATTGTGACATTCTCACCAGCTATGGCATTTTCTATATCGCCAAGTGTAAGTTCTAACGCTTCCATCTTAACCCTATCAATGGACACTTCTACCTCATCTTCACTTAATCCAGAGATGTCAACTCCAGAGATCTCCGGTAAGTTTTCAATTTTCTCTTCTAAATACTCAGCATATTCTTTTAGCTTTTCTTGTGGATAGTCGCCAGAAACATTAACGTTCATCACTGGAAATTCTGAAAAATCCATTTCCATGATGCTTGGATCGGCCGGCAAATCATTAGGTAGATCCATTTTTGCTCTGTCTATGGCATCCTTTACTTCTTGCAAAGCTTTGTCGCCATCAATATCCAATTCAAACTCCGCTATGATGATAGAAAAATCCTGTATGGATGTAGAATTCAACTTTTTGAGACCAGTAATGGTATTGATTTCTTTCTCAATGGGGCGAGAAACTAAGTTCTCCATATCAATAGGGGAGTTGCCAGGATATGCGGTATTAACATAAATGATAGGCTGCTTTATCTCCGGAAAGCTTTCCTTGGGCATGGTGCTATAACTTTGAGCTCCAATGAGCACCACTATGCCAATCATTACATAAACACTAATCCTATTGTTAACTGCCCAACTCGATAGTTTAAACTCCTTTATTACTTCTTTAATTTTTTTCATTTGATTGTGATTTAAGGATAAAGGAGATGTTTAATCTTCTATGATTTTTACTTCATCGCCAACTATCACATTATTCACTCCTTCAGTGATAATTAAATCCCCTTCTTCTAAGCCGGATTTTATGATAGTGGCAGTTGGAAACTGTTTTTCGATTTCTATAACTCGCTTCTCAACGGTCTTCTTTTCGCCATTAACATTTATAGCGTATATAAAGAATGTCTCTCCATCTGTGCGAATTAGTCTAGTCGGCACGCTAATCGATGCGTCTTGCACATAATCATAAGCCGTAATCATAGAGAGCATGTTCGGCTTTAATTTCGATAAGTTTGAACTTGGTTTTACAATTACTGTAAATGTTCTGTTGTTGGGATCAATAACATTTCCTACCGCATCTATCTTTTCATTTAATACCAAACCAATTGATGGAAAAGAAAGACTTACACTTTGCCCTTTGCTAATCTGATTGATATAACGTTCTGAAACATTGGCTTTTACCTTTATGTCTTTGAGGTTAACTATTCGAGCTACTGGGCCTCCGGTCATGCTTCCAACCAATTCGCCTTCATTAGCCATAATTGCATCTACAGTACCGCTTATAGGTGATTTTAAAGTGTATTTGCCCAATTGTTGCTTGGCTGTATTTATTGATTTTTGAAGGTTTTCATAATTGTTCTTGGCCTGCAGGTATTGCATTTCTGAACCAATGTTCTGATTCCATAAGCGCTCTTGTTTTTCGTAATTGGTTTTGGCCAGTATCAAGGCATTCTCCAATTCTGCAATTTGAGAGCTTGCAACAGAACCGTCTAAGGTAGCAATGGTTTGCCCTGGGGCTACTCTTTGACCTTCAACTACATGAATCTTAAGCAGCTTCGCTGGCACCTCAGGTGAGATTAAAACATTTTGATCTGATTCTACTAAACCCTGAATTTGAAATGGATTCTTATAAAGCCCTCTTTCAATTTTCAATGCGCGCACTGCGATTGCATTATTTCTGCTCTGAGTGTCGAGTTCAATAATTGCACGCTTTAACTCAGCAATTTCTGTCTTTAATTGGGCTAGCTGTTTTTCTTTGCTTTCCAATTCAGTTCTTTTGGTTTCTAATTCGCTTGTAGATTTATCTCCGCATGCGATGGCGGTGATCAGAATTCCGATTAAGATTATGTTTTTCATTTGATTTATTTGGTTTCTTTTAAATATTCCCTAGCGCTTTGTCTAGATTGATTTTGGCAACACTTAACTCATAAAGTGCGTTTA
>CBDUMX010000145.1:0-5965 GCA_965368435.1 uncultured bacterium | reverse complement strand
CTTCAGTAGCAGTTGCATAGGTGATAGCAGCAGCTCTAACTTCTTCTCTATTTACACTAGTGATGTCTTCTAATTTATCAATATCAAGCGCGAGTATGTTTTTCTCAAAATCCTCGTAACCTTCGGTTCTATTCGCAATAAATTCTTTGTCGACCAGACCTTCCTTCACTATATAATGCAGCATCATATTCAATAAAGCCACATTGGTTCCTGGTCGGAGTTGCAAATGATGATCTGCATAGCGGGCAATCTCCGTGGTATAGGGATCTATAACGATGAGCTTCTTTCCTTTCATTGCCGCTTGCTTGATCTTAGCACCAGTTACAGGATGCGCCTTGGTTGGATTGGCACCTATAACCATCATGCATTGAGTGTCTTTTATATCGTCGATGGAATTTGTAGCCGCCCCGGTACCAAAAGTTCTTTGCATTCCGAGAGCCGTTGGCGAATGGCATACTCTTGCACATCCGTCGATATTATTAGTTCCTATTACCGCTCTGATAAATTTTTGCATCAAATAGTTCTCCTCATTGGTACAACGAGAAGAGGAAATGCCCGATATAGCATCTGGACCGTATTCGTTCTTAATGCTTGTTAATTTATTGGCGATATAGTCATATGCTTCGTCCCAACTCACTCTTTCAAACTCGCCATTGCGTTTAATCATTGGTGAATCTAGGCGCTCTGGGTGATTGTAAAATTTAAAGGCATAACGCCCTTTAAGACAGGTGTGTCCCTGATTCACTTCGGCATCAAATGGAGCCTGTATGCCTAAGATACTGCCATCTTTAGTACTAACATCTAAATTGCAACCCACACCGCAATAGGTACAAACTGTGCGCGTAGTTTCTTCAGCAACAACTGATTTAGATTGGAATACGTCGGATATAGCTGAGGTTGGACAAGCTTGGGCGCATGCACCGCAAGAAACGCAAGCTGAATCTAAGAAACTGGTATCTGCTCCTTTAACAATTTTATTGTCCCAACCTCTACCGGCCATGCTGAGTACAAATTGACCTTGCACCTCGTCGCAGGCTCTTACACAGCGGTAGCAATTGATACATTTGGATAGGTCGGAAGTCATATATGGGTGACTTAAATCCTTTTCTCTATCCAAGTGATTTTTGCCTTCAGGATATCTCACTTCGCGTATACCTACGCTTGCTGCAACATCTTGCAATTCGCAATTCCCATTCACTTCGCAGGTTAAACAGTCGAGTGGATGATCCGTAAGCACCAATTCAATAATATTTTTTCTGAGCTTTTGAACGCTTTCGGAGTTGGGGTATATATAAGATCCAGCTGCGATGGGAGTGTGACATGAAGCTTGTTTCTTTGTTCTACCTCCTTCTTCAAGGGCAACATCTACGCTGCAAACCCTACAAGATCCAAAAGGATCTAAGTTAGGGGCATCGCATAGGGTAGGAATGCTGTTCTTGCCTCCATTGCGCTTCACAAAATTAAGTATGGTTTCCCCTTCCTTAATTTCATATGCTTTGTCGTTGATATAGGCTATACTCATCTGCTTTCTTTTAATGTTTTTATTCTAACTAAAGTACTCTTTCAATTCATCTTCAAAATACATCAAGGCATTTTTGATCCCTAGGGGCAAGCCGCCTCCTAAGGCGCATAGAGATCCCACTTCCATGGTCTCTAATAAATCATCCATCAACTCACTATCTATTTTATAATCTTCTTTCTGAGCTTTCTCCAACATTTCTTGTCCGCGCACAGATCCCAATCTGCAAGGGAAGCATTTACCACAACTTTCATCGGCTGTAAATTCAAAAAGATGCTCGAGGTATTTCACCATAGGGAAACTTTTAGGCACCGATACCACACTGGCGTGTCCCAATAGGAATCCATTGCTTGCAAAAGATTCGAAGTCGAGACTCAAATCTTCAATTTTATGAATAGGCACTATGCCACCAAGTGGACCTCCAATATGCAGTGCTTTTACTTCCTCTTTAAATCCTCCTCCAAGATCGTAAACTATAGTGGCGAGGGGAGTTCCCATGTCCACTTCGTAGATTCCTGGATTCTTGAAAAAACTATCCAAACATACCAATTTAGTGCCTGAGGATTTGCCTGTTCCTATATTGGCATAAGCAGAACCTCCATTTTTTAATATGTACGGAATAGCAGCTAGAGTTTCCACATTATTCACTACCGTTGGCTTATTGAAAAGACCTTGCTGAGTGGGGTAGGGTGGACGAACCCTTACTTCTGGTCGTTGACCTTCAATGGAAGACAATAATGCTGTTTCTTCACCACAGATGTAAGCTCCCGCAGCTTCAATAACTTTAAACCAATAGTCGAAGCCAGAACCTTGAATATTTTTACCAAGATATCCCGCTGCTTCTAAATCAGCAACTGCATCCTTAACAATTTGAACTGCTTCTGGGTATTCGGCGCGTATATAAACGACACCTTTATTGGCTCCTGTGATATATCCAGCTACCATCATTCCCAGTAAAACACTATGTGGTTGTTCTTCTAAGAGATATCTGTCTGAATATGCACCAGGATCTCCTTCATCGGCATTACAAACAATGAATTTTTGATCTGCTGCAGTATTTCTGCAAGATTCAAGCTTGAAACCCATAGGAAAACCGGCTCCACCTCGTCCTCGTATTCCAGAATCTTTAATTTCTTGAAGTACATCAACAGGATCTTTTTTCAAGGCTTTGCTGAGCACTGTATAATATGCATCTATACCTGGAAAATTATCCGTTAATACCTTCTGTGCAGAATGTGAAACTACAGCGTATTTATCCGGAGCTACAGTTTTATTATTGACAATATCTGCTATTTCATCAGCGCTTTTCGCTGAATAATTATTGCCATTATAGTTAAAAGCAGAATTTTCATGGCATCGTCCGAGACAGCACATATGCCCAATTTCTTCATCCTTGAAATGAGTCTTTAATTGCGATTTAAGTTGGTCTTGAGTGCCGGCAAGAAGGCAAGTGCTACCGCTGCATAGATAGACTTTTTTGTTTTTATTTTCTGGCTTGAGAAAATCATAAAAAGTAGATGCGCCATAGGTTATAGCATCGCCAATCAGAAATTCATCTGCCAGTTCTTGCAAGCTCTGTTTAGAAGGGCTCCCTTGTTCTTGTTTTGCTTTATTTACCAAGCCTTCAAAGAGGTTGCGTTCTAAACCTTTCCGACCAGATAATTCACTTAAATTTTCACTCATATTCTATGCTTAAAGCTATTAATTTCTCTTAATTGCCTCTTTATGCGAATAGCAGGTGGCTTTGCCATCTCTGCAAAACGATAAAAGAGTTATTCCTAATTCTTCTGCATAATCTACCGCTAAAGTGGAAGGTGCAGAAACTGATGCAAGATATGGAAACTTAGCCATATATGCCTTAGTAACGATCTCGTAAGATACCCTACCGCTGACCAATAAACAATGCGCTTGCTCTAGAGTATTTTCAAGTAGCAGTCCTCCAATCACCTTATCCACCGCATTATGCCTACCTATATCTTCTTGAATGTTCTTCAAATTTCCATCTAGATCGAAGGCCGCTGCTCCGTGGCATCCACCGCTTTGTTTAAAGGCTGCTTGATGTCGGTTCATGGATTCAAACATTTTTTCAAGCACCGTTAAATCCAGTCGTAAATTGTGTTGCAGCGCTTCTCCATCAACGGCAATATCATCCAATTCTCTCTTGCCACATATACCACAAGAAGAAACTGAAAGTATGTTGCGGGTTGGAATATATCCTTTACCCAATTTAGCCTCATCGATGATCACATTTACCGCTGTTATTTCGCCCTCTTTGTTGAGGTCGGTAGTCATCATTTTAAAGACCTCATCTCTGTCCTGGTAAATGTCTTCAGAATACAATAGACCTCGCACTAGCTCTTGATCTCTGCCAGGTGTGCGCATGGTAACGGTATAGGGGTTGCCATTGATGCTGATTTGTATCGCCTCTTCAACGGTGAGCACATCATTTACCTCGCTAAACGCTCCATTGATGTATTTTAATCCCGAATAATTATTCACCTCCATATTCCCAATCGCTATTGAGCTACTAAAATACAATTATTCTTAGAGAGATTGTCATTTCAGATTCGTGATATTTTATAAAACATAACGCTTATATTTGAAATCTATATGAACACAGTAAAATTCAAGCTCTGGGTAGAGGGAACGGATGAGGTGTTTTTAGGCAATGGGCGCATTAAATTATTGGAAGCTGTAAAGAACCACGGCTCCATAACCGCAGCGGCAAAAAGCATGAATATGTCGTATAAAAAAGCATGGGAACAAATCAGCAGTATGAATGCTATTTCTAAAGTACCTGTTGTCAATAAGAACTCCGGAGGAAAAGGAGGGGGAGGTACTGAACTTACAGAACACGGAGAGCAACTAATTCAGCAATTTAAAGAACTAAAACAGAGCTGTAATAATTTCATAAAGTCGGAATCTAAAAAGTATAAATTTAACTAATGGCGGTAGAGGTAGAATTAAAATATTTCGGATTGATAGCCGAGCATATGGGCAAGAATTCTGAGCGCAGAATTATAGAAAACGACAATACCGACGCACTTATTGAATCGCTTAAGAATGAAAACCTTATGCTTCACAGTCTTCCGTATAGAATTGCACAAAATGAATGCTTAATAGCTGAAAATCAGAAAATTTAGGATGGAGATATTATAGCCATTTTGCCACCATTTGCAGGAGGATAGATATGTTGAACGACACAGAAAAGCAACAATACAGCAAGCAAATATTGCTTGAAGAATTTGGCGAAGAGGCGCAGATTAAACTTAAAAATGCCAGTATTCTAGTAGTTGGAGCTGGAGGTTTAGCTGCCTCTGCATTACCTTATTTAGCATCCTCAGGTATAGGCAGAATTATTATTGCCGATGGCGATAAAGTGGAAATGTCGAATTTATCTCGACAAACACTTTTTAGTCCAGAAGACATAGGAAAACACAAAGCAGAATGCGCTAAAAACCGTTTGAATCACATCAACCCAAATGTTCAAATTATCGCCATTACAGAATTCGTGACATTAGTCAATGCAGCCAATATGATACAAGAGGTAGATGTGGTGCTTGATTGTACAGATAATTATAAAACAAGATATTTATTAAGTGATAGCTGCGTACTGAAAAGAACAGCTTTGGTTTTTGCTGCCCTGCACAAATACGAGGGACAAATGAGTGTTCTAAATTATGAAAGTGGACCTAGTTATAGAGATATATTCCCAGATGAAAACTCAGCTGAAATGATACCTTCTTGTGTTGAAATTGGAGTTTGGCCTGTACTTCCGGGTATACTGGGTTTGTATCAAGCCAATGAAGCCTTAAAAATATGTTCTGGTGTTGGACAAGTATTATCGGGTAAGCTACTCACCTTCAATGCCAAAGATATGAGTACTTACAGCACTACAATCACTAAACTAAGCGTAGAAGTATGAGTAAAGAGAGAAAGCCAAAGCAAGTATTTATAAATGGTCCAATTAGTCCTGAATTCATAGCAAATAGCATTGCTAAACATCAATCTAAGACGGAAATTGGGGCGCATGATATCTTCCTTGGTCAGGTAAGAGAGGATCAAAAAGGCGATCAAAAGGTAGTAGCCATAGGCTATACTGCCTATGAAGAAATGGCCAATGAGGCTTTTCACGAGATTAGGGAAGCCTGTTTTGAGAAGTACGAGCTCAGCTGTATGCATATTTATCACAGCTTGGGCGAAGTGAAGGTTGGGGAAATTTGCCTTTTTGTTTTTGTATCGGCACCTCATCGCAAAGTGGTATTTGAGGCCATAGAATATTTGGTAAACGAGATTAAGGAGAAGGTGCCCATTTTTGGCAAGGAATTACTGTCGGATGATACACACCTTTGGAAAGAGAATACTAAATGATAGATATAACACATAAACGCAATAGCTTGAGAGTAGCCAAAGCAGCTGCTACTGTAAAAGTTGGTTCTGCGTCGA
>CBDUMX010000144.1:0-5968 GCA_965368435.1 uncultured bacterium | reverse complement strand
AGTCTACTACTGGCCATGTTTCTATCGACAAGGATAAGCGAATGGCTGTGTTGAGCCAAGACCACTATGCATACGATAAATACCCTGTACTACAAACGGTAATAATGGGTTATAAAGAGCTCTATGCAATCATGCAGGAGAAAGATGAGCTTTATGCCAAACCCGATTTTTCTGAGGCAGATGGTATCAAAGCATCTGAACTTGAAGAGAAATTTGCTGAAATGAATGGTTGGATGGCTGAGAGTGAAGCTGGGGAGCTTTTAAGTGGCCTGGGAATCAAAGAAGATAACCATCACGTTTTACTTGGCGATTTGAGCAATAATGAAAAGGTTAGAGTTTTGCTAGCTCAAGCGCTCTTTGGAAATCCTGATATTCTAATCATGGATGAGCCTACAAACGACCTTGATATTGAGACTATCAATTGGTTGGAGAATTTTATCTTGAATTTCCCTAACTTGGTAATCGTAGTTTCTCACGATAGACACTTTTTAGATGCAGTTTGTACTCAAGTTGTAGATATTGATTATAGTAAAATCAATCTATTTGGTGGTAACTATTCCTTCTGGTATGAGAGTTCTCAATTGGCTTCACGCCAAATGCAGCAGCAAAATAAGAAAGCTGAAGAACGCAAAAAAGAATTGCAAGAGTTTATAGCTCGCTTTAGCGCTAACGTTAAAAAATCAAAACAAGCAACGGCTAGAAAGAAAATGCTTGATCGCTTGAATATCGACGATATCAAGCCTTCAAGTCGTAAATATCCAGCTATTATCTTCACACAAGAACGTGATGCTGGAGATCAAATCCTGAATGTCACTAACTTGAGTCTTGCTCCTTATTTCTCTGATGTACATTTTAATTTGAATAAGGGCGATAAAGTCTTTTTATACTCTCAACACTCCATTATAACTACAAAGTTGTATGAGGTGTTGAACAATAAAATAAAAGCAGATAGCGGCAATATAGAATGGGGAGTTACCATAAGTCCAGCTTATCTACCTACCGACAATGAAAGCTTTTTCGACAGTAAACTAAGCTTAGTAGATTGGTTGCGACAGTATTCTGAGGAGAAGGATGAAACCTTTATCCGCGGATTTTTAGGTAAGATGCTTTTTAGTGGCGATGAAGCCCTTAAGCAGGCCAATGTACTTTCTGGGGGAGAAAAAGTACGCTGTATGATATCAAGGTTAATGCTAGCAAATCCTAATTTCTTAATGCTAGATGAGCCTTTAAACCATTTAGATCTAGAATCTATTACAGCGTTTAATAATAGCTTGCAAGACTATAAAGGAACAGTCTTGTTCACTTCTCATGATCATCATTTTGTACAAACTATAGCAAACAGAATTATCGAAGTTGGGCCAAATGGTGTAGTTGATAAACAAACTGATTTCGATAGTTTTATAGAAGACGAAGAATTAAAATCTCGTAGAGCTAAGCTCTATGAAGGACAAACAATAGAAATTTAACACATGAAAAACACATTTATACTTTTAGGCCTTTGTGCCTTTTTACTATCAGCATGTAAATCTTCTACAACTGATAATGCTAAAACTGAATTAAACAACGACACAGATTCAGTAAGTTACTTTTTAGGTATTACAATAGGCAAAGATTTGCGTCAGTCGGGTGCTACCGGATTAAACTACGACTTGATTAAGCGCGGTATGGTTGAAACTTCAGAAAGTGATAGTATAGGAGTTGATCCAAATTTGATTCAATTCTACATTATGAACTATTTCGATAAGAAAGAAAAAGCGGCTAATGAACTAGCACAAACTGAACTTGAAAATTGGATTAAAGAAAATAGAAATTTTGATGAAGTTGTTCGTGCAAACGAAGGCTATTATTACCGTGTAGTAAGCGAAGGCGATGGGGCAAAACCAGCTATAACTGATGTTGTTAAAGTTCACTATAAAGGTACATTGTTAGATGGTAAGGTTTTCGACACAAGCATTGGCGATGAGCCAGTAGAATTTCCACTGAACAGAGTGATTAAAGGTTGGAGCCTAGGCCTTCAGAATATGGCAGTAGGATCAACATACGAGTTGTTTATCCCGCCATTTTTAGGTTATGGCGCAAGCACTGGACCTTCTGGAAATTTACCTCCAAACTCTTCATTAGTGTTTGAAGTACAATTATTGGATATTGTTCCACAATCAGCAGAATAATGAAACTTTTACTTCTCAGCAATTCAACAAACTATGGCGAAAGCTATATGGATTGGTGTGCAGAGAAGATAGGCGCTTTTACTGAAGGCTATAAGAACAATATTGTTTTTATTTCTTATGCGGCTGTAGGCTTCTCCTATGATGAGTACTGTAATAGAGTAAACACTGCATTATCAAAACATGGGGTTGTTGTCACCGATATTAATACGGCAGAAAATCCCAAGGAACTAATCAAGGATGCGTCTGCAATTTTTGTAGGTGGTGGAAATACCTTTCAATTACTTAAGCTTCTTCAGGAAAAGGATTTATTGAAAGTGATTCAGGATAAAGTTGCTGAAGGAACACCTTATGTGGGATGGAGTGCGGGTTCAAATGTAGCTGGACCCAGCATTAAAACTACCAATGATATGCCGATAGTAGAACCGAATTCATTTGAAGCTTTAAACTTTATTCCATATCAAATCAACCCACATTATACGGAGAAAACTATTCCAGATCACGGGGGTGAAACCAGGATGCAAAGACTACAAGAATTCATTTCTGCAAATCCAGAAAGTGAAGTTGTATGTCTACCTGAAGCATGCTATTTAGAAATGGCAGAAGAACAATTAAAGTATATAGGGTCTAGTAAAGGTTTCTTGCTTAATACACTTGGTATTCAAGACTTAAAGTCAGGCTTTAGTTTAAAGTTATTTTGAAATAATAGTATCATAAAAAGTGAAGGTGTTCACATTTTTATGGCTTATGAAGTATAATTGCATATAAATAGTAAAGGATTATGAAAAAATTAATGTTCGTTATTTTGGTTGTTATTGCTGCTAGTTTTGGTGTAACAATCAACACAGGATGCTCTGGTTCAGGTGAACCTGTACCACAGGATACAACCGACAATGACACTACACCAGTAGTAAGTGATAAAAACGGTTTTAAAATTGGATTTGATACGTATAAGTTAGATGAAATCGAAGCATTGACTTATGGTGTCTACAATAAAGCTGCTAATAAGACCTATATTTTTGTTTCAGGTCAGGATGCATCTCAAGCAACGAATGAAGAAAATGCGGACTTTGCGTTAGAAGTTGACTCCAATGTAGTAGGAACTTATACCAAGAACGACGGAGCAAGAATAGATGTTGGAACCGGCTCTGGTATTAAGAGATTAGAGTATACAAGTGATGGAGCTTCTATAACTATAGTTATTACACAATACGATGCAGTAGGTGGCAGAATCAAAGGAACATTCAGCGGATCTGTTAAAGAATCAAATGCTGTATCAACTACACCAATTACAGGTGGTTATTTTGATGTTTTGAGAAAACCAGATGAATAATCTGATATAAATAAATTACAGGAAACCTCGCTTCGGCGGGGTTTTTTTATGCTTTCTATTTCATTTACCAATTTGCTAGATATTTTTGTCGTCTATATATGAAACAACTAGAAGGAAAAACTGCAATAATTACCGGCGCTAGTAGAGGTATAGGTAAGGGTATTGCTGAAGTATTTGCTCAAAACGGCTGCAATATTGCATTTAGCTATGCTAGTTCAGTGGAAAAAGCTAATGCTTTAGAGCAAGAGCTAAGTTCTAAATACGGCATTAAAGCAAAAGGATTTCAAAGTAATGCTGCCGACTTTAACTCCTCGCAAGAATTTGTGGATGCGGTGACAGCAGAATTTGGCGGATTTGAGATACTTATAAATAATGCAGGGATTACTCGCGATAATTTATTGATGAGAATGAGCGAGGAACAGTGGGATGAGATTATGGAAGTTAATTTGAAATCTGTATTCAACCTTACCAAAGCCTCGGTTCGCAACTTTTTGAAAGCCAAAGGTGGTTCAATCATCAATATGTCTTCAGTAGTAGGAGTAATGGGGAACGCAGGCCAATCAAATTACGCAGCCTCTAAAGCTGGTATCATTGGCTTTACCAAATCAATCGCTAAAGAATTGGGATCTAGAAATATCCGTTGCAATGCCATTACACCTGGTTTTATTGAAACGGAGATGACTGCTGAACTTGGAGAGGAAGCCTTGAAGCAGTGGACTGACGGTATTCCTCTTAAACGCGGAGGTTCTCCTGAAGATGTTGCAAATGCTTGCGTATTTCTTGCTAGTGATCACTCAACCTACATCACAGGACAAGTGTTAAGCGTTTGTGGTGGTATGTTAATGTAAAATGGCTCTCGACCAAGTAGATGTAGACAAAGAAGAAGCGTCGATGACCTTCTTTCAGCACCTCGATGTGATGCGCAAGCACATAGTGCGCGCGATCATTGCTATTTTAATTGGAACACTAGTCTGCTTCGGTTATGGAACATTTATATTTGATACCATACTTTTAGGTCCAACGCAAACCGACTTCTGGACCTATCAGCGCATTTGTGAGCTTTCTTATATACTCTATGACAGTGATAAAATCTGTGTAAATGAGCTACACTTCATAGTACAAAACTTAGCCTTAACCGGTCAATTCTTTCAGCATATATTTATTTCATTTCTGGGAGGTGTAGCAGTAGCATTGCCTTACATTCTATTTGAGATATATCGATTTGTAAAACCAGCACTTAAAGCTTCAGAAAGAAAATATGCAGGCCTAGCAATAGCAGCAGGATCCTTTTTATTCTTTGTAGGTTTATTGTTTGGCTACTATGTAATAGTGCCAATATCTATTAACTTCTTAGGAAACTATCAGTTAAGTACACTAATAGAGAATAAATTTACGGTAGAATCTATAGTGAAGTTTATTGCCATGTTATCCATGGGAGCGGGGATAATGTTTGAGCTGCCACTCTTAATCTTCTTTTTAGCCAAAGTTGGCTTAGTAACTTCGGCTGTTCTCAAGAAATACAGACGTTTAGCTTTAGTATTAATACTTATTCTCTCAGCAGTGGTAACTCCACCAGATGTTGCTAGTCAAATTATATTAGCAGTTCCTATATTTATTTTATATCAATTAGGTATTTTTATTGCCAAGAAAGTAGAACCAAAATATGACGAAATTTAAAGTATCAATCGGCAACGATCATGCAGGCACTGAACTGAAATTCAAAATCATGGAAGTTTATGCTGATGAATTTGACTTTGTAAATCACGGAACGGATAGCGAAGAATCAGTAGATTATCCCGATTTCGTTCATCCTGTGGCTATTGATGTTGAAAATGGTGATGCCGATTTTGGTATACTAATATGCGGTAGCGGCAATGGAGTTTGTATGACGGCTAATAAACATCAAGGTGTACGTGCAGGTCTAGCGTGGACCCCAGAAATAGCCGCACTTACTAAGCAGCATAACGATGCAAATGTTATCTGCATTCCAGCACGATTCTTAACGGAGGCAGAAGCTCTGGATGTCCTAAAAGCATATTTAGACAATGCTTTTGAAGGCGGCCGACATCAAAGAAGAGTCGACAAAATTTCTTGCTAGAATTATCTCATACATAGCAGTTTCATAGCTGTTGAATTGGAAAACTTATTTTGAAAAGAGACGTCGATAAATAACCTCTGCACGTTAAAGTTTTGATTTTAATCTCAATCAAATAATAGTTGTATCTTTAATCCAGGGGAGGGGTGGGCTTGTCCCTTTAAATATTTCAAAGTTTTAATGATTTCATTTGTTGTCGAAAACCATAATTTTACATTCTTAATTCTTAATTCTTAACCCTTAAATCATCTCCCTTCACTCATCTCTCATCTCTCATCTCTCATCACTCTTCTCCCATCACTCTTCTCTCATCTCTCTTAACTCTTCTCTATTCACTCTTAACCCTCAATTCTCCAACAAACCTCATCCTCTTGA
>CBDUMX010000143.1:0-5977 GCA_965368435.1 uncultured bacterium | reverse complement strand
CTTAATTCTTAATTCTATAAAAGTCTTCTTATCGCATCTAACTTGCGCTCGGTTTCCAACCATTCATCTGAAGCGATAGAATCTTCTGTTATTCCAGCACCCGCAAATAGCTCTACCTTGCCCTCAGCAAACCTCATGCAGCGCAGATTCACAAAAAAACTGGCTCTGTTTTTCTTTAAAACTCCTGTTATACCACTGTAAAAACTCCTATTCAGGGTTTCGTAATCTGAAATAAATGCAAAACTTTTATCCCTCGGCAGACCGCAAACTGCACTTGTTGGCTGTAAATGTTTTAATAAATTAAGCGCATCTTCAAAACTGCATTGTGCTGTATACGAGGTCTTTAAGTGTTTAATTTGGTTGAACTGAGCTTCTAATTTCTCTGATTTATGGAAATTATTAATCCCAATTTTAATAAACTTCTCCTCTACAAACTGCTCTACCATAGATTGCTCTTCTATTTCTTTGTCGGTAAAAGATTCATCTAACAACTTAGTTCCTGCAAGTGCCACTGTATAAACTGTGCCATTCTCATAGTGCATTAGAAGCTCAGGCGATGCCCCTACCCAACACTCATAGCCTAAGTTAACGTAATAACAATAGGAATCAGAATACTTCTCAATGGCATTCTCAAACGATTTCTCAGCATTATATGGCCCTTCAATGATTTCATTTCTGGCCAGAACAACCTTATTCAAATCTCCCTCTTTCATAGCCAATTGAGCTAACATTACCGATGTTTCATACTCCTCCTTGCTCAACAAGTCATTGCTGGCAATTTGAAACTCAGTAGCCACTGAATTCGCCTCATCCAGAGAAAAGAAATAAGCCGTACTCTTCCTGTCAAATGGGAAAAATACCAATCCTTCGCGTTTTCCCCAATAATCGTCTATATCCGTAAAAACCTCTAAATCTTTCGGTTGAAATTCGTGCATTTTCCCTTCAGACGGTAAATAGCACTTTGCACATATCTTATTTGAGTTCCCCACTTTACTAGCCCTTATCAATAACAGCCATTGTCAATCTGCACACATTGATTAAACGCTCTTGATCGTCTTTGGTTTCAACCTCCCATACATGGGTACTTTTTCCTATATGTATTGGCCTAGCCGTGGCTATGACAAATCCAGATTTAACGGATTTTAGATGATTACAGCTGAGAGATAGTCCTACACAAGCCTTCTCTTTGGGTATACATAGCTGGGCCGCCAAGCTGCCCACATTTTCCGCTAATGCCGCCACTGCACCTCCATGCAGAAGACCCAATGGCTGATGAGTTTTTGAATGTACTGGCATTCTCATACTGAGATGTTCTGGACCAATATCTATTACTTCCATTTCTAAATGTTCCGACAAGCTCCCCTTACCGAATTCATTTAATTCATTAATGTTTATAGCTTTGTGAGGTATCAAAATTGAACACAAAGAAAACCATTTATATCATAAGGCACGGCGAAACTGACTATAACCGACAAGGAATTATACAAGGCAGCGGAGTTGATAGCGACCTAAATGAAACTGGAAGAATACAGGCTGAAAAATTTTTCAAAGCGTATCATCATATCCCTTTTGATAAGGTATATACTTCTGAATTAAAGCGAACGGTTCAAAGCATAGAACATTTTATTGAGAACGGATTTCCTCACGAGACTCTTGCCGAATTCAATGAAATATGCTGGGGTATATTTGAAGGGATGGTGAGTACACCAGAAAGCCATCGATCATACTTAGCAGTGCTAGAAGACTGGAAGGCTGGACTTTTAGATCGCTCCATTGAAGGTGGTGAAAGTCCAAACGCTATGTATAAAAGGCAGGAAGTTGGATTGCAAAAGTTATTGAATCGCAAAGATGAAAACACCCTACTTATCTGTATGCATGGAAGAGCGATGCGAAGCTTTTTGTGTTTATTAACAGGTCAGGACCTCTCCAATATGGATCAATTCAAACACAGTAATCTATGCTTGTATGTTCTAGAGCAAAATGGAGTTGGATTTGAAATTGTGCAATCTAATTCTATAGAGCACCTATGGATCTAAATAGTTAAAATTTCGGTTTCTTTAGCAGCAATTACATCGTCAATTTTCTTTGAAAAGGCATCTATGATTTCCTGCACTTTTGCCTCTGCATCTTTGGCCATGTCTTCACTCAAACCGTCTTTCTGTAAAGACTTAACCATATCCAAAGCATCTTTTCGAGCACTTCGAAGTCCAATTTTGCCGTGTTCAGACTCAGCCTTTGCTTGCTTAACAATCTGAAGCCTTCTTTCTTCTGTCAAGGGAGGTACATTAATAATTACTTGCTCACCGTCGTTTTGAGGATTTAAACCAAGATTAGCGTACATAATACCGCGCTCAATTTCTTCTAGCATTGATTTCTCCCAGGGCTTAACCATTAAAGTCTTTGCATCTGGAGTATTCACATTTGCTATTTGTGACAATGGCACTTTAGAACCGTAATACTCTACCTGCACACTATCCAACATACTTGGCATAGCTTTGCCAGCTCTAAGTTTTCTTACTTCTGAGATTACGTGATCTAAACTCTTCTGAGATTGAGCAGTAAGCTCATCCATTATCATTTTAACATCCTCCTGCATGATCTTAATTTGTTGTACAAAGAAAACTAATATTTCTCAAATTTTATACCAGGTAATAATTAAAGAAGATAGATGCGGCTAGGCTGATGCTCACTACAGTAATAAATGCTACCTTCACAAATACGCTTTCCTGCTTAAAAGTGAATCCAACCGCCAATAAAATACTCGCTGGCAATGTCATAAGTATAAACAAGCTATTTGCAGAACTCAATAGCACTAAAATTGCAGCAAACAATAATTGCAAAGCAAATAGCATATTGATGACGATATTTCTATTCGGATACCGGAACGTATAGGATCTAAGGTTTAATAAATGGACAATAATCATTATGACTAATACCGGTAAAAGGGTTCTAATCAATGGAATACTAAAATTACTATAGTCAAAGTGCAAATTGGGAATCAAATACCAACTAGCTGACAATAGATCCATAACGAATAATATGCCTACATACGAAAGCAACACCAGTAAGAAATAGAAAATACTCAAGAGATAATGGCTGATTTGCAATACTGCATTCTGGTAGAACAAGACAAAAAATGGCACAAACAACAAAACTGAATAATGATCCAATGTCTGTGCAATTCCCAACAGAACTCCGATGTAAATCAAATTATTGCGAGATTTATTTTGGTCTTCCCAACTGCTAAATGCTAAAGAAACTGCTACTAACCATATAAAGCCAACAACTAGGGACTTAAACGACAAAATAGGCATTATCAATACGGTTAGAAGCGCAAAAACAACCAAGGCCAAATGCGATTTTCGTCCGATTATTCTAAAGCGTTTGCAAATAAAATCTAAGGTAATTCCCATGAGAAGTAAGACGATATTCTCCAGTACAAACAACTGACCAGTTCTACCGGTACTCCATGCGTGTATCCCAATAATCACAGCGGCAAAGCCTATTGCATAAAATATATTATTTGTGAGTTTATTGATCAATCGTAGACTAATTTTAGTAATGCAAATCTGCGATTTTTTGAAGTAGGGATGATGATTTTGTTGGATGAAACTTGTGAAGACTCCTGCGGAATGACCACAACATAGTCTAATTGAGATTTTAATAATTTCTTACTCATCATCTTACCATTGCTATATAGCGTATACTGCATCACTTCTCCAGTAGATCTTATCTGATCATTGTAAATGAGCTGTATAAAATCTTTGTCGATAAATACCACTGCAGAGCTAAAGTAACCACCATCATTTATAGTGGTTTGGTTTTTGTGCACTACATGACTCCATTCTATTTCGCCCTCGGCACTTAGATTAAGAACCAATATGTCGTTGTAATTATAAATGTTTTTTGAGGTACTTGTAGGAATTCCATTGACCATTACAATATCGCTTTCTGTTGCAATTTCCTTTTGCTCAGCGATGCACAATAAGCCTCCATCTGAGCGAGGAACTATCCTTAAAAATTCAAAACCTTCTGGAATAGCATCAGTTTCATACTTAGCCAGGTTTAATTCTTTGATAAGCTCTTTACTAAATTTAGTAAAACTTTGCACACTGCGCTGAGAATCCAATTGATACTTAAACACCATGAGGCCTTTAGATCCATACAATTGAACTCGACCGTAAAAGCCTGCTATAACTGCTGTATTATTCTGTCTATCATAGCTCATTTTTAAATCGTGAAAGGCCAAACTATCAGAGAATTGTAGATCAAATAATGTGTCGCCATCTTGCACAAATAAACGGTCTATATACAGCCTTTCTCTCCTGTCTATCTCCTTAATTTCACGCGATAAATTAACTATAGCACCACTATCACCTACCATGAAATCAGAGATGTAAAAGTTTCTATGTGAAATAGGTAAAACTACGTTTTTAGTGCGTATATGCTTAAAGTTATTGTCGAACAACTGCCATACTACATTGATGGTATTATTATCTGTTTTCTGAGTGTTCAGAACCGCTATATACTCTTCGCTTTCACTCACTCTTACTCTGAAATTACCCCGATCTCCAAAGTCTCTAATTTCAGCACTTAAAAGAGGAACAGGTTTCCCAATGGGTTTAAGATTGTAATCATAGTACTGTGCACTAAGTATATTGCTCTGTTCTGACCTGTCAAATGATGATTTTACAATCAATATGCCTTTATCGAGCATTTTAATTTTCACCAAGCGCGATTTCTTTAAGTCGATGTTTCTGCTCAGATCCAAACTCAAATGATGATGGTATTTATCTATGATGACATTCTTGCTGAAAAATTTATTGCGATATCTTAATAGGTAGACGCCGTGTTGATTTTCGCCTATCACTTTAGTAAAGACAGCTGTACCTTTTAATTTCGTTGGATTTGACCATTGAAGTACCTGCGCATTGACCGCAGAACTGAACAGTATTATAATCCAACATAAATTGCGCATCTTTTGAGTGTATTTTTGCCCTGGCCTTAAGCCTTAGATTAAAATAACGAAATTACACCATAAATCTTCTCTTGAAACATCAACTAAAAAATAAGCAGGAAATTGAAAAGGCAATTCTTATTGGAATTGAACTTAAATCAGCTGCCTTAAAAAGCAGTGAAGAGTATCTCGATGAATTAGAGTTTCTGGCGAGCACAGCCGGTGCAGAAACTCTTCAGCGATTTACACAGCGACTTGAAATGCCCAATCCCAAAACCTATGTTGGAAAAGGAAAGTTAGAAGAACTGCAGGTTTATGTTAGCGAGAAGGGAGTTGATCTAGCAATTTTTGATGATGAACTCAGTCCTTCTCAAATTATAAATCTTGAATAAGCCCTCAAATGCAAAATTGTAGATCGAAGCAGTTTGATTCTCGACATATTCGCAAAAAACGCTAGAACAGCTCAAGCAAGGACTCAAGTAGAGCTTGCGCAAAGTCAGTATTTATTGCCTCGCTTAACGCGTATGTGGACTCACCTCCAAAAACAAAAAGGGGGTATAGGTATGAAAGGGCCTGGTGAAAAAGAAATTGAAACGGATAGAAGGGTAAACCGAGATAAAATCGCTAAGCTCAAAAAGGATTTAGAACGCATTGATAGGCAAAGTATTACACAAAGAAAAAGCAGAAGCGGACAAACAAAAGTGGCCCTAGTTGGCTATACCAATGTGGGCAAATCTACGCTGATGAACCTATTGTCGAAGTCAGATGTTTTAGCCCAAAACAAGCTGTTCGCTACGTTGGATTCTACTGTACGCAAGGTGGTTTTCCCACACCCTAATCCAAGCCAACAACCCGTAATTTTTTTACTTTCTGATACTGTTGGTTTCATCAGAAAACTGCCTCATCAATTAATTGAGAGTTTTAAATCTACACTCGACGAAGTGAAAGAAGCAGATATACTTTTACATGTTGTAGATGTATCTCACCCTCAATTTGAAGAACAAATGCAAACAGTAAATG
>CBDUMX010000142.1:0-5980 GCA_965368435.1 uncultured bacterium | reverse complement strand
CCGGAAGTGATCATGTCTTTATTGTCCATATATTCTGTAATTTCAATATCCACATTTCCATTTACTGCGTTCCCAGTTTTGGTTATAAATGAATTTGGATAAAAATTAAAGCTTAATCCATTAGCGGTGTTTACTACAAAGGCCTGATCTGCATCTCTAGTAAAGGTCTGTGTTGGTGGAGCAATACTTTCTAAAAAAGTACTTACCCTAGAAAAGTCTGAGTCGTTTTTTACTGGTGTTTCAGTGTCGCTACAGTTTGATAGTAGTAAAGTGAATGCCGATCCAAGTACTACCGCAAGTTTGATAATTATGTTTTTTCGTTTCATAGTGCTTATTAGATGAAGTCTGAAAGCGAGTGCTGCGCGATTAATAAAAAATAATTGGAATAGGAGCTTTATATGATAGTATAATGACGATACCTACTAATTTTGCGACACTATCAAAACACTATTTTATATAATTGGCTTATTACTATTACTACCATCAACAGCACAGGCTCAAATTGTTGTTCCTTGCATAGACTCTAATAGAATAAACGCTTTCTTTCCATGTGGTCCTTCCTTTGATCCAGTTTGTGGATGTGATGGAAATACCTATACCAATGAATGTGTTGCATCCAACCAACACGGTGTAACAACCATTTCTAATAATGGCGTCTGCCAAAACAATTTATTCCATTTTGATTTTTGGCCGAACCCAGTTGCTAGCAGAATGCAATTCTTTTTAGCTATTGCTGATATGCAAGAATTAGACGCTACTATGCAAATATTTAATGCATTTGGAAATAGAGTTTATTTTAAGCTCTTGAACAACTTGAGCTCAGACTACGTTTATGAAGAATCAATAGAATTCTCAGGTTTTCAGAGGGGTTTTTATTTTATTGTAGTCAATGCAAATGGATTGTACAAAATCCGAAAATTTGTAAAAGTTTAACACTATGAGATTAGAAGCAATTCACACTGGCAATTTTATGCTCGACGGTGGCGCTATGTTTGGCACGGTGCCTAAAAGCATATGGAAAAATATTAATCCTGCCGATGAAAATAATATGTGTAATTGGGCAATGAGATGCCTGCTGGTTGAAGATGGCAATAGGCTGATTCTCATTGATAATGGCATTGGGAGTAAACAATCTGAAAAGTTTTTTGGATACTACTACCTCAATGGCGACCATAGTCTTGAAAAATCACTACACGCTAAAGGAGTAGACTTTAAAGATATCACCGATGTAGTTCTTACTCATTTGCATTTTGATCACTGTGGAGGTAGTGTGAATTGGAATAGCAGCAAGGATGGATTTGAATTGGCATTCCCCAATGCAAAATACTGGGTACATGAAGCCCATTGGAAGCACGCCCTTGATTCTAACCCTCGAGAAAAAGCTTCATTTTTAAGAGATAATATACTTCCAATTCAGGAGCTTGGACATCTACAATTTATTGGCTCTGATTTAAAAATTAGCGATAATATAAGCGCAATTGTCGCTAACGGACATACCGAAAGTATGATTTGTCCGAAAATTCAATACGGAGATAAAACCATAGTTTTTATGGCAGATCTTATACCTTCAACTGGTCACGTTAAACCGAATTATGTGATGGGTTACGACATAAGACCTCTAGAGACTATGAAAGAAAGAACTGCATTTTTGAAAGAAGCAGTTGACAATAATTATTATATGTTTTTCGAACATGATTTACTGCATGAATGCGGTACCGCTCAACTTACAGATAGGGGATATGCTCTTGGACAAACCATGAGCTTAAATGATTTAAAATAATGGACACGCAATTTGATAATGCTTTAGAATATCATTCTAAAGGAAGGCCAGGTAAAATAGAAGTAGTACCTACAAAGCCAACACAAACTAAAAGAGATTTAAGTTTGGCCTACTCCCCGGGAGTGGCCGACCCTTGCCTCGAAATTGCTAAAAACAAAGCTGATGTATATAAATATACCGCTAAGGGTAATCTTGTTGGGGTAATTTCTAATGGAACTGCGGTATTAGGTTTGGGAGATATTGGTCCAGAAGCATCTAAGCCGGTTATGGAAGGTAAAGGAGTGCTGTTTAAAATATTTGCCGATATAGACGTATTCGATATTGAGCTTGATGCCAACGACCCCGAGACCTTTATTAACACGGTAAAAGCTTTGGAACCGACTTTTGGAGGAATAAATCTCGAAGACATAAAAGCACCTGAAAGTTTTGAAATTGAGCAGCGACTTAAAAAAGAACTCAATATACCAATCATGCACGACGATCAGCATGGTACTGCCATTATAAGTGGTGCTGCTCTTTTAAATGCTTTGACTATTGCTAAAAAGAAAATTGGCAAAGTAAAAATGGTTGTTAATGGTGCAGGTGCAAGTGCAATTGCCTGCGGAAAGCTTTTTTTATCCTTGGGAGTTTCCAAGGAGAATTTGGTAATGGTCGACAGTAAAGGAGTGATTAATCAGTCAAGAACCTCGCTAGATCCAAGTAAAGCTCAATTTGCTACTAAACGCAAAATAGAAAGTTTGAAGGAAGCCATGAAAGGAGCAGATGTTTTTATTGGCTTATCAAAGGCGGATGTAGTGGATCAAGCCATGCTAAAATCGATGGCGAAAAACCCAATAGTATTTGCATTAGCTAACCCCAATCCTGAAATAGCATATGATTTGGCTCTCGATTCTAGAGATGATATCATTATGGCCACTGGTAGATCTGACCATCCAAATCAGGTGAATAATGTGTTGGGATTCCCCTTTATTTTCAGAGGCGCTTTAGATGTTAGAGCAACTGCTATCAATGAGGAGATGAAACTCGCTGCCGTAAAAGCACTTGCCGATCTAGCTAAAGAACCAGTACCCGATGTTGTACTTATCGCCTATAACGAACCTGAGATGAAGTTCGGAAGAACTTATATCATTCCAAAGCCACTGGATCCGCGACTAATAACCAAGGTTGCTCCAGCAGTTGCAAAGGCCGCGATGGACAGTGGGGTTGCGCAAATTGATATAGAGGACTGGGATGCCTATAAAGATGGTTTGAGAAGAAGATTGGGACTCGACAATAGGTTCCTGAGAAGTTTGAGTATGAGGGCTAAGCAAAACCCAATGAAGGTAGTCTTTGGGGAGGCAGATAGGTTGAAGATACTTAAAGCAGCACATATAGCTTACGAAGAGGGTACTTGCACACCTGTTCTACTTGGCCATAGAGATAAAATAGAGAAGCTTATAGAGGAGAATAATTTGAATCTTACCAAATGTGAGATAATCGATCCTACTAAAGAAATTGAAAAACAACAAGAGTATGGTAAACTCTACTTTGAAAAGCGAGGTCGACGAGGCTTAACATTATTTGAAGCCTGCAAGGCTATGAGGCAAAGAACCCATTTTGGAGCTATGATGGTAGAGCAAGGTGAAGCCGATGCATTTTTGTCGGGATTAAGCCGAAACTATCCCAACACCATTAGACCAGCGCTAGAAATAATAGGAAGGGAAAAAGGCATAGAGAAAGTTGCAGGCATGTATATCATCAATAGTAAACAAGGTCCACTTTTCTTTGCCGATACTACCGTAAATATTGAGCCATCGGTTCAAGATCTCATTGATATTGTTAAGTTAACACATAAAACCGTTACTAAATTTAGTATTAAACCCAGAATAGCGATGTTGTCTTACAGCAATTTCGGTTCGGCTAAAGGTCAATCAGTTAGCAATATTCAGCAAGCTATTAAGTTCCTTCACCACAATCATCCGGAGATAGTAGTTGATGGCGAAATGCAAGCGAATATGGCATTAAACGCAGAGCTGCGTCAAGAAGTCTTTCCATTCTGCAAATTGGGGCAAGAACAGGCGAACACCTTTATATTCCCCAATCTTTCATCGGGTAATATTTCCTATAAAATGGTGCAGGAATTAGGAGTGGCGGATGCCATTGGTCCAGTATTATTAGGATTTAGAAAATCTGTTCACGTACTTCAGCTAGGCAGCAGTATCAGAGAAATAGTAAATATGATTAATATAGCCGTTGTTGATGCCCAAAGCAAACAAGGGTTATTTGCCGGAAAATTGTAATGCGAGTAGAAATAGTACCATATAATTCCATACTGTATAAGCACAGTTTGCTGATTCGAAATCATATTCTGAGAAAACCTTTGGGAATGGAAATCACTAAAGGGGATATTTTTGATGAAGACAAACACCTTCATTTTGTTGCTATAGATGAAGAACAAGCAGTTGGATGTGTGGTGCTCATTCCGAATTATGAAGAGGGCGTTGGCAAGCTCAGGCAAATGGCAACTTTAGAGCATGTTCGCGGCAAGGGGTTTGGCAAAATCTTAGTTTGGCAATTGGAGAAACAGGCTA
Source organism: uncultured bacterium (assembly GCA_965368435.1). GTDB lineage: Bacteria > Bacteroidota > Bacteroidia > NS11-12g > UBA9320 > JAHEKB01. The sequence continues at coordinate 1,630 of CBDUMX010000142.1, read as the reverse complement.
AAAGAATGGGGATGACTAAGATAATTCTAAATGCAAGGCATTATGCTGTTGAGTTTTACGAGAAACTAGGATATTCTAAATGCTCGGAGCTATTTACAGAGGTGGGAATCGATCACTACCAATTGGAAAAAGTTCTCTGATCGATTAGTTAAATCAAATTAACTTTGCCTATTAAATTTCTAGATTCCATAGACAGTCCCGCAGATTTAAAAAAACTGCATTTGGATGATCTTCCAGAGCTATGTGAAGAAATACGAAGCTTTTTTATTGAGAAACTATTAATAAACGGCGGTCATTTCAGTGCCAATCTGGGTGTAGTTGAACTCACAGTAGCACTGCACTATGTTTTTGATTTTAAGAGCGATAGATTGGTTTGGGATGTCGGACACCAAGCCTATATACATAAACTCCTAACTGGTAGAAAGTCGGAATTTGATACCATCCGAAGAAAAAATGGTTTAAGTGGTTTTCCAAACCTCAGTGAGAGTGAATACGATCATTTTGGAACCGGACATTCGTCAACCAGCATTTCAGCTGTCTTGGGAATGGCGGAAGCCAGCTTAACCAACAACGCTGAGAAGCATCATATAGCCGTTATTGGCGATGGCTCATTGAGCGGTGGTATGGCTTATGAAGCGCTGAACAATTTAGGAGTTTCAGCGGCAAATGTTTTAGTCATAGTAAATGATAATCAAATGGGTATAGATCCAAATCTCGGAGCTATAAATACCCATTTGGCTAATATCGAAAGCGCTAAGACAAATATTTTTGAGAATCTTGGAATAGAGTATTCGGGACCATTCGACGGACATGATGTAAAAGCACTCGTTCAATTGTTTCAATTGCATGAAGATATTCATCACCCTCGAATAGTTCACCTCAAAACCGTGAAAGGCAAAGGATATAAGGAAGCGGAAGAACATCAAACCAAATGGCACAGTGTGAAGTATGTGAAATTGGATGCAGCTAAGCCACAAACCCTCGAAACCAAACCGCTGAAATTTCAGGATGTATTCGGACATACACTATTAGAGTTAGCCAAGAAAGACGAGCGCATTGTAGGTATTACACCGGCTATGCCGAGTGGCAGTTCAATGAATATTCTAATGAAAGAAATGCCAGAAAGGGTCTTTGATGTTGGCATAGCAGAACAACATGCTGTGACTTTTTCAGCGGGCTTAGCACTAGAAGGGAAAAGACCATTTTGCAACCTCTATTCTTCCTTTGCGCAACGCGCTTATGATCAAATTATACACGATGTAGCCTTGCAAAATATCCCTGTAATATTCTGTCTTGATAGAGCGGGATTGGTAGGAGAGGATGGAGCCACACATCAGGGGATATTCGATATTGCCTATCTAAAGGCTATTCCCAACTTAATTATCATTTCACCGATGGATGAGTGGGCATTGCGAAATGCAATGTATTGGGCGGTGGATTATGATCAGGGACCAGTTGTAATTAGGTATCCTCGTGGAGCGGGTTCTAAACTCGACTATCACAATGATATTCAACAAGTCGATTTTGCTAAAGCTAGAGTTCTGAGCGATGGCTCAGAAATAGCTGTCATCAGCCTTGGAACCATAGGTGTAGAAGTTCAAGCTGCGATCGAAAATGGAAAACTGCAAAC
>CBDUMX010000141.1:0-6017 GCA_965368435.1 uncultured bacterium | reverse complement strand
AATATTAAGTTAAACAGAAAGTGATAAAAAGAATACTACATATCGCATTGTTACTAGTATTGTCCTTAGGGCTTAGTGCTCAGGTTGTGTCTCCTTTGGGATATGGTTTAGAATATAGTCCAGAGAAAATTAGCAAATACAAATCAGGTGTAGCTGCGACTTATATCAATTCAGATGATATTGTAGAAGTTCAAGTTTGGAATGGAGATTTTTGGTATACCCTTACTAATCCTCCATTGCCAACGGCTGGTTCTAATAGCATGGGTTACCTTGAGATTAAGGATTTGGTTGAAATAAATGGTGAACTTTATCTATTAGCAGAACATACACTAGATCTCATGCCAAATGCTCCTAACTATATATTGAAGTGGGATGGCAGCGATTGGACTAATCTTGCTGATACACGAGTGAATAACGCTTTGGTTCTAAACAAATTAATTGTTCAAGGAAATAAAATTCAATTAGTTGGAATCTTTAGTGGCGATAGCACCGATCACAATATTGCAGAATTCACCAATGGTTCTTGGAATCTTAAAGGGAACTTACTGACTAAAAATATTGCAAATGATAATTTCAAAACGGTTATCAATGCACATAACAAAACGTATGTGACCGGTGAATTCACTGATCCAGCGCTGGGTACTGTTACTTTAGCAGAATGGAACGGCAACATCTGGCAGAATACACAATATCCAGCTTTCTTAACTGATAACTCCTCTATAGGTGTTTACAACAATCAATTGGTTGTCTATGGTAACAATAGCTTCAGTGATGAAAAAGTGAAAATTCAATCAGGGACTTCTTGGTTGGATATTTCTAATGGATTAGAAGATTATACGGTTGAAGAAATACGCAGTTTTAAACAGAATAATAATGTGCTCTATGCCATAGGAGATTTCACAGGTCCTTCAAATGAAAGTGTTACTGTTATGATGTATTCTAACAACACTTGGAGTCCAGTGGAAGCAAATGTTGATTTTATAACGTCAGCAGAAATTGCGAATAATACACTTTTTGTCGGTGGTGCATTTAGTGATAATGGTCGTCTAAACAATATTGGTAAATTAGATCTTGAAAAAGCACTTATTGTAGCAGGGGTATTTAATGACAAAAATGAAAATTGTATAAAAGATGCAGGTGAGGAGTACATAAGAAACTACCCTTTAATTGTCAATAATGAAGTCGACTTCTTAATGAGTGATAAATTCGGACAGTTATACCTAACCGTGCCAAAAGCTCAATACACTTTGAATGCGTCGGCAATTGAATATTGGTCGCCTACCTGCGACGATATAGCTATAGACGCTACTACCTCAGCAGAATTTGCAGGATATAATTTTGGTGTTAAAAAAGCCAGTAATATTAAAGATGCAGCATCTTGGATTACCGACAACCAGAGCTATGTGCATGAAAAAGGCAACATTAAAAAGGCCTTAGTTTGTGTTTCAAATAGCGGTAGCGCAGACATCAATGGAGCAGTTTTAGAATTGGACCATGACAATAGCATTTCTAACTTCAGTTCAGAAAGGGCTTATGATTCATATATTTCTAATAAAGCAAGCTGGACTGTTAATATAAGTGCAGAAAGTGAATTGTGTTTTTATGTAAGCTTTGAAACGCTTACAGAAGGAGAATTTGAAATTAGCACCAATGTTAAACTTTCACACGATGATGTTGATGCCAATACGGAAAATAACGCGAGTCAATTAAAGTATAAAACAGGTACTACATTAATCAATCAAAAGCACTGCAACAACGGTGATGTAATTGAACGAAATGAAGAGTATTTAAACTATAAAATTGGTTTCAAGAATGAAGGCAGCCAACAGGCCGTTGATGTAAAAATAATTGATGTATTAGACGACAAAATTGTTCCTAGTGCTAAAGGAATGCATTACTGGTATAGCCACAACTGTACATCGCTTCCTACGGAATATACTATACTGCCAAATGGAAATTGGCAATATAAATTCATCTGGGAGTATGAAGATATAAATCTATCAAATGCAACTGGAAGTGAATCTGAAGGTTTCTTAGATTTTAAGATTTATTTACATCCAAATACCTTAAAGGTAGGAGATGAAGTGTGTAATACGGCTAAAATCTATTACAGCTATAGAAAAGGATCGTTCAATGAGCCTATTACAACGAACACTGTTTGTAGCTCAGTTTCAGAAAACACAGGAACCCCAGATATTCCTTCCAATACCTTAGGAGTACACATTGGACCAATTCCTGCTACGGATATACTTACAGTTGAAAATACTAGTAATAAAGATTATCAAATAGGAGTGTATAACACCCTAGGTCAACCTATTAGTAATTGGACCCTCAAAAAGAATTCTACAGTAAATCACAATATCTCAGATTTACCTAAAGGAGTATATTTCATCTATGCTAGTGGTCACTTCGTGCAAAAAGTGATTGTGTACTAAGGTGCATAGGCCAAACAAGCAACACTAATCTTTATTTTATTAATAGTTTTAATGCAGTTAATGCATGATTCCATGGTTGCGCCAGTAGTTAAAACATCATCCACTATCAGAACGTGTTTTCCCTCTAATAAAGTTTCATTAACACAGCAGAAACTTCCCTTTACATTCTCCCAACGTTCTATTCTGCCTTTATTGGTTTGTGAATTTTGATAGTCTTTTCGTATTAATACGTCCTCATTAATATCAACCTTAAAAACTTTCGAAAGACCGTTGGCTATACAGCTACTTTGATTGTAACCTCTTAATCTGAATTTCTTTGGATGCAATGGCATAGGTAAAATCAAATCTAGGTTCAAAGCCTTTTTCTCTTTTATCAATTTCTCAGCCATGGTTTCACCTAAATGAATTCCGAGCCTCTTTTTGTTCTTGTACTTGAGCTGGTGAATTAGCTTTTGAACGCTATTGCCTTGTTTTAGAAGTAAGTAGGCAAAAGCATTTTCTACTTGAACTCTACCCCAAAAAGTCTTTTCAACAGCATTATTACTTGAAGTCAAACCTTCATATCTCGTGAGCTCATATGTGCAGAATATACAAATGTCTGGCTCAGAACTTGATATGGGTTTTTTGCAAATCACACAAGAATTTGGGAGCACAAGATGGAGCAAGGATTCAAGCCATAATTTCATCGATACAAAACTATTTCAAAAAAAGAAAGACCTTTGCGCCATACATGTTCGAAAACAAAGAAAAAACACCCATTGAAAAACTTGGCGAGTTTGGATTGATAGATCACATTACATCTGCTTTTGAAATCAAGCATAAAAACTCGCTAATAAGTATAGGCGATGACGCTGCAGTTATTCAAGGTTTGGAAAACATTCTAATCTCAACTGATTTAATGATAGAGAATGTCCACTTTGATTTGATGTATACTCCATTAAAACATCTTGGATACAAATTGGTGAGCACTAATGTGTCTGACATTTGCGCTATGAATGGCCTGGCAAGTCATATAACAGTCTCTATGGCTTTGTCGAGCAAGTTCGGCCTTGAAGCAGTTGAAGAGCTCTATGCGGGCATTAAAATAGCTTGTGACAAGTACAATATTGAATTGATTGGCGGAGACACAAGCGCTGCGCACAGTGGTCTAACCCTTTCAGCAACCGTATTTGGTTCAGTAGATAGTCCTGAAAAGTTAGTTAAAAGATCTGGCGCCAAAGAGGGAGACCTTCTTTGTGTCACTGGTGATTTAGGTGGAGCTTACGCGGGTTTGCAACTCTTGGAACGCGAGAAGAGAGTTTTCTTAGATCAACCTCAAATGCAACCCGACCTAGAGGGTAAAGACTATATCGTCTCTCGTCAGTTAAGACCAGAAGCACGTGTTGACATAATAGAACTCTTTAAAGAGCTAAATATCAAACCTACCTCTATGATTGATGTATCTGATGGACTTGCAAGTGAAATATTCCACTTGTGTAAAGCGTCAAATATTGGCATGAAGCTCTATGAAGAAAAAATACCAATTGATACGCTCACATTCGACACAGCTCGTGAGCTCAATATGGATCCTAGCTTATTTGCATTAAGTGGAGGTGAAGATTATGAACTTCTCTTTACTATTCCTCAAGCTGATTACGACCGCATTAAAAATTCCTATGATTTCACAATAATTGGGTATTGCTGTGCAGAACATGAGGGCAAAACGCTTATAACTAAATCTGGTAATGTACATGAGCTGCAAGCTCAAGGTTGGAATGCTTTCAATGAATTATAAATGAGGTTCTAGAAAGCCTAGAAGCTGCTCTTCGGTCTGATAACCGATTAAATTCTCAATCAGCTTGCCATCTAAATAAATTTTAATGGCTGGTATACTGCTAATTTTAAAATGTCTGGACAACTCATGATTCTTATCCGTATCAATCTTAAGTACTTTTAAATTTTCTGGATATTGCTCCTTGATCTTTTCAATATGCGGACCCATTTTCAAACATGGCCCACACCATTCTGCCATAAAATCAACTAGTACAAGATGGTTACTATCAATAATCTGATTGTACCTTTCTAAAGAATAAACAGGGGCTTGAGGTTTAATATTTTTAGATTCAACGGATAGGTTATTTGCCTTCCAATTTTGCAAACCACCTTCTAGCTCATAAACCTCTTTAAATCCAGCTTTTTGCAATATGTTTTTTGCATCATTGCTTCTATTTCCAGATTTACAATACACAAATATTGGACTGTTTTTGTCCAAAGCCTCTAGACTACTTTCAAAGTGATCATCGTAAATATTCAGATTAGTGGCACCCTTGATATGCTCCAGTTCAAATTCTTCGCCAGTTCTTACATCCAATACTAAAGCATTATTAGATTGCTCCAAAGACTGTTTAAAGCTTAGTGGGTCTAATTTCTCAGCGGTATTATTAGAATTACAAGCTGCAAATGATAACAATAAGATGAATAGGTAAGTAGTGCTTAATTTCATGATACAAAGTTAAGTATGTCCTCTAATATTTTTCTATCGTTACTCAATCGAGGAACCTTGTGTTGGCCACCTAGTTTTTTTCTTGATTTCATCCAAGAATAAAACGTTCCTGGAGGACAAGTGTTCACTCTTGGTCGAATTAGGGCTAAATCAGCCTGCCTCTTGGCTTCATAATCACTGTTGGTTTTCATCAATTCAAGATCCAAGACAGATATAAAATGCTCTAAGTCTTTAGGTTGCTTTTCAAATTCAATTAACCATTCATGACAACCTTTAGAATCTATATCTAAATATACTGGCCCTGCAGTATATTCAGTGACTATACAATCGCAAATCTTTTGCGCCTGCACTATAGCTTTATTAGCATTGTCTATCATTAATTCTTCGCCGAAAGCATTTATAAAGAGTTTGGTTCTCCCGCTTATTTTTATTCGATGAGGGCTTTTTGATGTGAATTGAATGGTATCTCCTAATAAGTAGCGCCATAATCCCGAATTGGTGTTTAGAATGATTGCGTAATTAGTGTTTAATTCTACCTCATCTATCCATATGGCCTTTGGATTTTCGTCATATAAATGTTCTAATGGAATGAATTCATAAAAAATACCGTAGTCCATCATCAACAACATATCATTTTCTGCTCCGTCTTGAACGCCAAAGAAACCTTCAGAAGCATTATATGTCTCCCTGTAGTTCATTATTTTAGGGTCGATGAGTTTATTAAACTGATCTCTGTACGGGTCGAAATTGACACCCCCGTGTACATAGAGTTCCAAATTTGGCCAAACATCAATTAGATTCTTCTTGCCGGACCGTTCCAGTAATCCTTTGATTACCAGTAAGGTCCATGTTGGAACTCCAGATATATTGGTAACATCTTCAAATATGGTATGCTCTATTATTTTGTCGAGTTTCTCTTCCCAATCTTCCATTAGGGCGATATCCATACCCGGAGTTGCTAAATAATTCGCGATAAATGGAAGATTGTTCATCATAACAGCAGAGAGATCTCCGTAATAAGAGTTCGGTGAAAGTTCATTGATTTGGTGGCTTCCACCAATGATTAGACCCTTACCTTGAAAAATTTTGGCATTTGGGTT
>CBDUMX010000140.1:0-6209 GCA_965368435.1 uncultured bacterium | reverse complement strand
TTCATAGTATTCTGATTCAATTGTTTATAGTATAAGTCGCGCTCTAACTCATCCATTAAGTCTTGAGTTTTCTTGAGATCCCCTAAAGATCCACCTTTACCATCTTTTTGTAAATCGCGTTCTAGCTCCCTGATTTTCTGGCGAATAGCAGCTTGCTTGGCAGCCATTTCAGCAAATTGCTTGCTTGTTGGACTTTCACCTTGCTTTTGCCCTTGCTTCATTTGTTCCAATTGCTTTGCCAATTCTTCCTGCATCTTTTTAATTGCATTCATATTGGGTTTTTTATTCTTTCCTCCGGAGCTATTTCCTGGTTTTTTACATTGCCCTTTAGGCTGACCTTTCTGTTCTTGCTGAGACTTCATCTCTTCTTGCATATTCTTGAGACTTTGACTCAGCATTAAAGCCAAATTGTTATAACCCGTCATACCATGCTGCATATGTACCATGGCATCGCTGGTCTTTCTTTCACCTAAATAGGCTAATGATTTATCTAAACTCTGATTGATACGAGCTATCTCTTCATTGATAAAATGCTCTATTTCTATTACTCTTTTACTCAAGGCTAGAAGAGAGTCTTCTACAATTTTAGAGTCGTCTTTGATTCTCCTCTGTTCTTGTCGCAACTCAATATATTTCGGACTATAATTCCGATTTTCTTTAAACTGCACTTGCACTTCTTCTTGATCGAAAGACAATTGAATGAGGTTTTCTAATATCTGACGAAGACTTGCGATATCTTCAGCTTGCTGCTCTTCATAAGCTTCTTCCATTTGCTCTTGCAGTGAATTAGCCATTTCTTGCATCTTCTCAGCAGCTTTTTTCTGATCCTCAGCGGCTTTGTCGTTTTTACCTTTATCCAATTTGTCGGAAGCATTATTCATGTCCTCTTTCGTCTCTTCACGCTTGCTTTCAGGAGGTGTAATGTCTTTTGGACTTTCTAAAGCATTGTTTTTTTCTTCAATATCCTTAAATGATTTTTCTAAATCATCCATTTTCTGATTGAGTTTCTCTTGTTCTTTTTTGAGCTCTTCATTCTCGCCTTTGGTTTGTTCAGTTTTCTCAGCTAGTTCTTTTTGTTTTTGAGCCAACTCATTCATTTCAATTATGGTCTCCTCGAGCTTTTTCTCTAACTCCAGCTCCTTAAACAACTCTAAAAGTCGGTCTAGCTCTTTATTCATCTCTTTTTCAGAGAATTCAAGCTTTTCCATTTCTTGCTGCAATTCTTGAGTTCTATTCTCCTCCATTAGCTTTCGGATTTTCTCCATAAGCTCTTTCATTTCCTCATCTAGTACTTGATCTAATAAATCTTCCAATTTCTTTTGCTTCTCTTGCAGTCGTTCGCTCATGGGGTTAAATTCCTCTTCTTTGAGGTTCTTTTCCATGTTCTTCTTAACTGTCTCAGCAATCTCTTTTTGAAGTTCTTCATGTTTCTTCAACATGTCTTCAATTTTCTTTTTGTCGCTCCAGTCCAGCTGCTTTTTTTCAGTTAATAGCTTTTCAACTTTCTGTATGTCCTTTTCTAAATCATCGGCTTGAGATTGAGCACTTGACAAAGAATTTTTAATTTCTTTATTACTCTCTTCAGTTTGCTTTTTAATTTCTTCAAGAGAGGGCGCTTTATAAAACTGTTTTTGTGTTTTGCTCTGCTTTGCTCCGTTGACCCCATCATTATCCCATACAGTGAAGTAATAAGAAATTTCTTCTTCAGCTTGTATGTCCAATTGTTTCAGATCCCATAAATAGTAGAAAGTTTGAGATTCAATATTTATGTCGATAGGTATTTCTATTTTACCACTTTTGTTTTGGCGATCGGCAGAGGGATTCTCGAAAGTGTAATTGAACTGAAGTTTAGAAAATCCATAATCATCTTTTATATCGCCTATGAAATAAAGAATCTTAGCGCTGAAGCTATCTGTTTCAGTATTCAAACTAATTTTAGGGAATGCGTCAGGTATGACAGTGATGCGATACATCAATGAATCGCCAGCCATAACTTTTTTATTGGATGTTTTAACTTTTAGTGAAGCGGAGTGCATATACTTTTTGCTAAAGCGTGCCGCATTATTCTCTTGTTCAATAATTTTATCTTCTGGTAATATTTTGAGTTCATCTACATGCTGGGTGTTGAAATTCCACTGGATTGTAGTTCCTTGCGGAATACTCAACTCTCCCATATTACTCACTGTTTCGTTTTGCCTCTTTAGATATTTAGGAAAAATCAAATTAGCGCTATAGGCTAGGAGCGATGGTTTCAACGCAATATTTAAATCGTAGTATGGACTTTTAAATCCACCAGCTTCAAAATGCAAACTGCTTGAGTTTTGAACGTTAGGTATCTCAAATTCAAAGCTATTTCTGCTTTTACGCTTCATTTTAAACTTGACGCCTTCTATATAGATATAGGAATGTTCAGGGATTTCTTCACCTTTTAGTTTTAGAGCAATAGTTACAGATTCATTTTGAATTGCGTTTAGACTGTTCTTGTCGATCACAAATTCAAAAGGTGCCTGTTTTTCAAATGTTTGATTATAGCGAACTACTCGTTCTGTGCTGTTTTTAAAACCAGGGCTGAAAACTAGAACAAAGAATAGGGCGATAGCAGGGAGCAGTGCGTACTTTATATACTTCTTGTTGGTGCTCACATTGATGGCATTGGTGAATGGAATAGGAGTTAATTCCTGTGTTTTTTGTTCAATGCTAGCAAGTAAAAGACTGTTATTGGCGTCATTGTACTGACTCTGGAGTTGCAAGGCATTCAACAGTTTGTCATTAACTTCTGGAAAATGCTTGCCAATTATTTGAGCAGCACGTTCATGGTTTAATTTGCGGCTTAGTTTGAATAAACCGATTGCCGGTCTAACAAGGTACCACACAATAATTCCTACAACGCTGAGTATATAGCTACTCAAGAGAACGAAGCGAACATTGGTGTTAAATCTGCCGAAATACTCTAAGAAACTTATAAGGAAAAGGGCAAATAAGGAAATAGAAACAGTCAAAATAATCCCTTTATATACCTGATTGAGGTAATATTTATCTATAAAAGAATTGAGTTTTTGAACTAGTATGTTAGAGGCCTTCTGCACTTGCTATCCTATAAACGCAAATGTAGGTCAAATTGTTGCTTTATTTTAAGGCTGCTTCTGCTTCCTCAACACTCACAATCACACCTTCTATTCGTCCAATGACGAAAGCATTTCGTAACCCAAGTCTCTTTACGTCTGCTAATAGTAGTTCTGCTTCTTCTTTACTGTCGAAACGCCCAAGCAAGATCAATTTAGATCCGCCGACTTCCTCTTGTCGTAAATTGACTAAATTATTGCTAAATTGATTGAGATTGAAAGAGGAATATCGGCCTAGTTGAACTTCGAAGAAGACACCTGATGCCGAATCGCTATACCGCTGAAGATCATCTAATTTGTTATAGGCCATCTCATTCTCAGTTATCAAAGAGTCCAATTTCATTTGCTGTTTTACAACTTGCATTTCCAATGGTCCATTTACAGATTTAACTAAAGACAAATCTTCAACTTGACGTTCAAGAGAATGAATTCGCAAATATGAATAGATGCTGTAAGCCGATAAAGCTAAGCTGATTACTGTTAATGATATTGCTAAGATCTTGGATGTTTTATTTTTCGACATGTACAGAAATTCAATAAAGCTGCGAATTACCACATTTCTATCAAACTTTGGTAAAATTGGATTGAGTGGCAATAAATGAAAAAGAATATCTGTTACATTTGTATACAATGAAAAAGCTAGTGGTAATATTGGTGCTTTCTTTCACTCTGTTAACTGCAGATACGCTTATTGCTAAGCAGAATGCAACACATGAGATAGAGTGGAATGAATTCAATGAAGGCTATGCCAAAGCAACAGCAGAAGGGAAAATCGCTATTATAGATTGCTATACCGATTGGTGTGGCTGGTGTAAAGTAATGGATAAGAAAACCTTTGCTGACTCTTCAATCATTGCAAAAATGAATGAACATTTCGTTGCAATTAAATTTAATCCTGAAATCAAAGACAAAACCTACATTATAGGTTCAGATACTTTATCGGGTCCGCAATTGCTATATGCGCTTTCGAACAATAAGCCTAGCGGATACCCAACCTTGTTCTACTACATACCTCAAACAAAAAAGATGTATCAACAGCCTGGTTATCAGGATGTAGAGCAGTTCCACAAGTCGCTTGATAATTTAATCGACTATCATAAAAAGCTAACAGCCAACTAAATCTTTGGGCCGACGTAATAAGCAACAGTTCTTCGAGCAGGTTAGATTGCTTGCTGGGGGAGGAGAAGGACATTCTATTGCCAAAATTGATGGCAAAGTCATTTTTGTTAAGTATGGTGCTCCAGGTGATGTGGTCGACATAAAGATAGTTGGACGAAAAAAGCGTTATAGTTTAGCTACTATAACTAATCTTCACCAAGCTTCTGAGTTTAGAATTGATCCTTTTTGCGAGCATTATACAGTCTGCGGCGGATGCAAATGGCAGCACATGAGTTATGATGCGCAGCTGCAGTTGAAGCAACAATGGGCACGAGATTGTTTTGAGCGAATAGGAAAAATTGAAGTTCAAGAACATTTACCAATCCTGGGATCAGAAGAGCAGCGTTTTTACAGAAATAAGATGGAGTACACCTTCAGTAATAAAAGATGGCTGTATGAGAATGAAGTTTTAGATGAATTAGAACACACTAATGCTTTAGGATTTCACGCAACTGGTAGATTTGATAAGGTAATTGATATAAATAAATGTTGGCTGCAGGACGATAAAGGGAATGCCATAAGAAATTTTGTTAGACAATACAGTTTAGAGCACAATATTCCATTTTATGATATTCGAGAACACACTGGTGTTGTTAGAAATCTTATGATAAGGAATACTACCAAAGGTGAGTGGATGATTTGCGTTTTTGCAGCAGGCAAACTGGATGAACAATTAAAAGGCTTGTTAGACGCAATAGAGTCTGAGTTTCAACCCACAAGTTTGCACTACTCAATCAACAATAAGAAAAACGACAGCATTTTTGATTTGGACATTATTAGATATAAAGGTCAAGAATACATTACAGAAAGGCTTTGCGGCTTAGATTTCAAGATACATCCAAAATCCTTTTTTCAAACCAATACAAAGCAGGCTGAGAAATTGTATGATGTTGCCTTAGAATTTGCAGAGCTAGATGGCACTGAAGTGGTTTATGATTTATACTGCGGCACGGGGTCTATAACACTGGCGGCAGCTAAGAAAGCCAAGAAGGCAATTGGAGTTGAGATAGTTGAAGATGCTATTTTGGCGGCTAGGGAGAATGCTGAAGCAAATACCTTAAGTAATGTAGAATTTTTGACAGGCGACATGAAAGATGTGTTTAATGCTGAATTCTATGCAAAGCATGGAGCTCCCGACCTTATTATCACCGACCCTCCACGAGCGGGTATGCATCCAAAGGTCGTTGAACAATTGTTGGAGATTGAATGTTCAAGGATAGTTTACGTAAGCTGTAATCCTGCAACTCAAGCCAGGGATTTAGAGGTGTTATCAGCTAAATATCAATGTGTTAAGTCACGAGCAGTTGATATGTTCCCGCATACACATCATGTAGAGAATGTAGTGTTATTACAGCGTAAATAGCAAATTGTAAATTCCAAATTTAAATTAAGTGAGAATCCAAAATTTTATCGTCTTGACTTGGAAAGTAGCTAAGAATTAAAACGGTGGCAAGCCCTTTTTCACCTGAAGAATTTAAGGGTTTAAATATCTTTTATCAAATTTAAGTAGATATCCGAGTTAGAAAATTATAAAAACGTGATAAGACAAGTGCGGGGGCAAGCCCCCCTCCCCGTTAAAAATTTACGATTTTTAAATACATGTCGCAAAAGGATTTCATTCACAGGGTGCATTTGTCTTATTTAGGTCCAGCTAGGGTGTGAAAACTATCGACCCTATTTTAACAATAACTCAATAACTCAATAACTCAATAAGGCAATGTTGCAAATTCGAATAATTCTAAACTCGAAAAACTCGAAAAATTTATTAAGGAGATGATGCAAGGTCCAACTGCCAAGATCCAAACTAGCTAGAAGAAACAATCGTCCCATCTTACCGTCCCGCCGTCCTTTTGGTAAAATAACGCAATGCTGCAAAATTCGAATAATTCTAAACTCGAAAAACTCGAAAAATTCAATATGGCAATGTCG
>CBDUMX010000139.1:0-6210 GCA_965368435.1 uncultured bacterium | reverse complement strand
GGGAGGTGCTGGCATGGTAATGCGTGTAGAACCTATATTCGACTGTATCAGACAACTACAATCGCAGAGAAGCTATGATGAAATAATTTACGTTTGTCCAGACGGAGAATTATACAATCAGAAGGAAGCCAACAATCTCTCGCTCAAGCAGAATATCATTATACTTTGTGGTCACTATAAAGGCATAGATCAAAGGGTTAGGGATGAATTAATTACCAAAGAAATATCCATTGGAAGCTATGTTTTGAGCGGTGGGGAGTTAGCAGCTGCGGTAATTGCAGATTCAATTTGCAGATTAATTCCTGGTGTTATCTCAGATGAAGAGTCGGCATTGAGTGATAGTTTTCAAGATGATTTGCTTGCACCACCGGTCTATACGCGTCCAGCAGATTTTGAAGGACTAAAGGTACCCGAAGTTTTGTTAAGTGGCAATTTCAAACTCATAGAAGAATGGCGCAATGCTCAAGCTGAAAAAATCACTAAAGAGCGCAGACCAGATCTTCTGGATGATTAATTGTTTTCTGCTCGATATAAGTTTTCGCTGATTCCCAATTCTAATACTTGATCGAGAAGCGAATCTCTATCTACAGGTACAACACCAACTTGTTCGCAAACCAGGCCTCCAGCTAAGTTGGCAATTTCGGCAGTTACACGGTCGGGGGTGTCCAATGCCACGCATAATGCAGCTGCACTAAGAGCAGAATCTCCTGCGCCGCTAACATCTACAACTTTTCTTGGATGAGCAGGCAGATGAGTAGTATCGGTTTCATTAACGATTAATACCCCTTCTTCAGACAAGGTTGTCAATACTTTCTTAGCATTTAAAGTAGCTCGAAGTTCCTGAGCTAGCGTTATAATTTGTTTGCTATTTGTGAAACGCGCTTTGTTATAAGCCTGTGCCAATTCCTTTCTATTAGGCTTGAATAAAGTCACATTCTTAAAGCTAAAAAAGTGGTTGAATTTGGGGTCGACAACTGTTTTTACATTATTGTCGTTGCAAAGCTTGATTACCCTCTCTATTAATCTTTCAGTAAATAATCCTTTATTATAGTCTTGTAGTATAACTACATCTACTTTTTTGATGAAGTGTTTCACAGATTCAAAAAGTAAGTCTTCAACATTTTGATCTATTTCTTCTACCTCTTCTTCATCAATTCTCAGCATTTGATGATTGTTGCCTATGATCCTAGTTTTAACAGTTGTTACTCTGTTGTAATCATTGATTAAACCATCAGTCGACATACCATGTTCCTTCATCAGCGATTTCATGGTTTCACCGTCGCGATCATTGCCCTTGAGGGTACATAATATAGGTGTAGCGCCCATCGCTTTCACATTGAGGGCAACATTTGCCGCACCGCCTAATCGGTGCTCTTTAGAGCGAAGATTAACAATGGGTACTGGGGCTTCTGGACTAATCCTATTCACTTCGCCATAAAAATATGCATCTAGCATACTATCCCCTAAAATTAAGACTTTGAGGTTTCCAAAGGCATCGAATAGTCGGTTGAAATTCATAATTATATTATCTCTTTTATTCTTTTTACAGCCTCTCTCAGTTCTTCTTCACTGTTGGCATATGATATTCTAATGTGATCGTCCATTCCAAAGGCAACACCTGGAACAACACTTACTAATGCATGTTCTAATATTAAGGCCGAAACATCTAAACTGTTACGTATTAATTGCCCTTTTATTGTCTTGCCATAGAGTTTTGAAACTCTTGGAAACAAATAAAAGGCTCCAGCGGGCTTATCAACTTCAAATCCATCGATTTCACTTAGTAAATCGTACATCATATCCCGTCTTTTCTTAAAAGTTGAAACCATATCATCAGTTGGTTTCATGCTCTGATTTAGTGCGGCAACCGCTGCCCATTGAGATATAGATGTAGCACCTGATGTAAATTGACCTTGGAGCTTATCGCATGCTGCTACTATGTCTTTTGGTCCTGCCATATATCCCAATCTCCAGCCTGTCATTGCATAAGCTTTAGAAACACCATTAATAATAACCAATTGATTTCTAATGTCTTCAAATTGACTAATGCTTTGGTGTTCACCTTCAAATACTATATGCTCGTATATTTCATCAGAGAGGACGGTTATTTGAGGGTTTGCCTTAACTATATCAGCAATAGCGCGCAATTCAGCACGTTCAATCACACTTCCCGCTGGGTTGCTAGGGCTAGAGAATATAATTAGTTTGGTATTTGAATTAGTTTTGGCCTTCAGAGCTTCAATATCAATTTTAAACCCTTCTTCAAATTTGGCGGGCACAAAGACAGGAGTTGCTCCAGCAAATCGAACCATTTCAGAATAACTTACCCAATATGGCAAAGGGATGAGCACCTCATCGCCAGCTTGAACTAAGCTGAGCATGCAATTCATTATGCACTGCTTTGCACCTGTAGAAACCATTACTTCTGCAGCTTCTAAGTCGAGATTATTATCTCTTTTGAATTTAGCACATATAGCAGCTTTTAATTCTGGTATTCCACCAACAGGAGGATACTTTGTCTTGCCAGCTTTCATGGCTTCAATTGCAGCTTCCTTAATATGCTCTGGAGTATCAAAATCTGGTTCGCCAAGGCTTAAGCTAATTACATCTTTGCCTTGGGCTTTTAACTCCCTAGCTTTTTTTGCCATGCCAATGGTCAGCGACTCTTCAACTCTATTGATTCTATCGGTAAATTTCATTTGCTATAGCGAAATTAGAATAATTACATTTGTTATAGAGTCTAATGCCTATATTTTTAAAAAAGTTTATCCATCAACTACTGCTTAAAATGTGGAGAATGTGGTATCCCCCTCAAACTCAGGTAGAGTTAGAAGCGCTTTATATGCAGAATACAAGCTTATTGCAGAACAGATCTGTACTCCTCGATAAACTTCCTAAACATTCCGTTGGCGCTGAGCTAGGTGTTGAATATGGAAACTTTAGTAAAGACATTATGGAATTAGTTCAACCTAAGGAACTGCATCTAGTCGATCTATGGGAGAGTAGCGAAGCGTTTAAGCGTTGCAAAACAGCTATGAATTTCGATCAGGTTAAAATGCACAAAATGGATAGCATTGGTTTTTTAAATTCTCAAGCAGACAATAGCTTGGATTGGGTGTATATCGACACTGATCACGGATATGAAGTGACTAAGAAAGAATTAGAAGCAAGTGCTCGAGTTGTGAAAGATTCTGGATTCATATGTGGTCATGATTATACCAATATATCAAATAGCCTGAGACCCTACGGTGTTGTAGCTGCAGTGAATGAATTTTGTTCAAATCACTCTTATGAATTAGTCTATCTCACAAATGAAGCCGACAGACATTTGAGTTTTGCTCTTAGAAGAATGTCATAATGGCTTGAAAATCTAAACTTTACAAGGAAAATACGCCATTCTGGCTTTAAATCTGCTGTGGACTTTAATTTGCCCAATATTAGAAAACGCAATTATGAATTTGAATAATTTCACCATAAAATCACAAGAAGCGATTCAAAAGGCTCAAGAGTTGGCCATACAAGCCGAGAACCAAGCCATTGAAACCGCACATATATTAAAGGGGATATTAATCGTTGATGAAGAAATAGTTTCCTATGCACTAAAAAAGGTCAATGCAAATTTTAGCAGGATAGAGGCGACGCTTGAAAGTATGCTAAGCAGTTTTGCAAAGGTCAGTGGTGGAGGACAACACTATTTATCTACTAACGCTCAGAAAGTTGTAGCAAAGGCAAGTAATTACTTAAAGGAATTTGGCGATGAATTTGTTACTATAGAACATTTGTTTTTGGCATTGATGGACACTAATGATGCTGTGGCACAAATGCTTAAGGATGCGGGAGTAAAATCATCAGAACTAAAAAAAGCATTTAAAGAATTGAGAGGCGGTAGCACGGCTAATAGTCAGAGCGCCGAAGGTCAATACAATGCCTTGAATAAATATGCTCGTAATCTCAACCAATTGGCAAAAGAGGGTAAATTGGATCCAGTAATTGGTAGAGATGATGAAATTAGAAGGGTACTTCAAATACTATCTCGTAGAACAAAAAACAATCCTATTTTAATTGGTGAACCAGGGGTGGGTAAAACAGCTATTGCTGAAGGATTGGCTCACAGAGTTATCAGTGGCGATGTTCCTGAAAATCTTAAGAGCAAACAAATTTTCAGCTTGGATATGGGCTCTTTGATTGCCGGAGCAAAATATAAAGGTGAATTTGAAGAGCGACTAAAATCAGTAGTGAAGGAAGTGACCACTGCCGCTGGTGAAATAATTCTGTTTATCGACGAGATTCATACTTTGGTTGGGGCAGGAGCAAGTGGCGAAGGAGCAATGGATGCAGCAAATATTCTTAAACCCGCTTTGGCTAGAGGAGAATTAAAAGCAGTGGGAGCAACAACACTTGCGGAGTACCAAAAATACATTGAAAAAGACAAGGCCTTAGAGCGAAGGTTTCAGGCGGTTATGGTTGATGAGCCTGATACCCAAGATGCCATTTCAATTCTCAGAGGGTTGAAAGAGCGTTATGAGGTGCATCATAAAGTGAGAATTAAAGATGAGGCTATAATTTCTGCTGTAGAGCTTTCGCAACGTTATATCTCAGATAGGTTTTTGCCGGACAAAGCAATCGACTTAATAGATGAATCTGCAGCAAAACTCCGACTAGAAATCGATTCTGTTCCAGAGGAGTTGGATGAGATAGAAAGAAAAATAATGCAGCTTGAAATTGAAAGAGAAGCCATTAAACGAGAGAAAGATGAAAGTAAGCTCGCCACCCTTAATGCAGATATCGCAAACTTGAGTGAAGAAAGAAATCAATTAAAAGCCGCTTGGCAAGAGGAGAAATCCATTGTTGAAAATATACAGAAGACTAAAGAGCAAATAGAAGGATATAGAATAGAGGCCGAACAAGCTGAGCGTCAAGGAGACTTCGGTAAGGTTGCAGAGATTAGATACGGAAAGATAAAAGATGCTGAAGAGCAATTGGAAAAATTCAAAAGTGAGCTGCGTGTAAAGCAGGAGAATTCAAGCTTAGTTAAAGAGGAGGTTACTGCCGAGGATATTGCTGAGGTTATTAGCAAATGGACGGGCATTCCACTTCAAAGCATGCTGCAAAGTGAAAGAGAGAAATTGCTGAATCTAGAAGATGAGCTACACAAAAGAGTTGTTGGTCAAAATGAGGCGATAGATGCTATTTCAGACGCAATTAGAAGAAGCAGAGCAGGTTTGTCGGATCCCAAAAAGCCAATAGGATCTTTCATTTTCTTAGGTACAACTGGGGTTGGTAAAACAGAATTGGCAAAAGCCTTGGCTTCATATCTCTTTAATAGAGACGATGCATTAATACGAATTGATATGAGTGAGTTTCAAGAGAAACATACAGTATCTAGATTAATCGGAGCGCCTCCGGGTTATGTAGGTTATGACGAAGGTGGACAATTGACAGAAGCAGTCCGCAGAAAACCGTATTCTGTAGTGCTTTTAGATGAAATTGAAAAGGCGCATCCAGATGTCTTTAATATCTTATTACAAGTTTTAGACGATGGTCGACTTACCGACAATAAAGGACGAACTGCAAACTTCAAGAATACCATCATCATTATGACCTCTAACATAGGTGCGCATCTTATACAAGAGAGATTTGAAAATCTCAGAGAAGATAATTCCGATGAAATTGAAGCGCAAACCAAGAGAGAAGTTTTTGATTTACTGAGAAAAAGTATTCGTCCAGAATTCTTAAACCGAATAGATGAATTGATAATGTTTAAGCCATTGAGCAGAAATGATATTCGTGCTATAGTAGATATACAGTTTAATCTATTACAAACTATGCTCAAAGATCAAGGAATCGAGATTAGCGCTAGCGATGAAGCTTTAGATTGGCTTTCAGAGATTGGATTTGACCCAACATTTGGTGCTAGACCGCTAAAACGAGCTATTCAGCGCGAAGTACTCAACCCCTTGTCTAAAGAGATCCTGGCAGGCAAGCTGAGTGTGAAAAGCACAGTGCATTTAGGCTTAAATGACAAGAAGCAATTTGAGTTTAGCAATGCCTTTGATCCTCAAATGAATTAAGGATTGATTCATGAATTTCTTTGAATTCTTATAAAAAGACTTTATGCTTGTCTTTTATTAGAAGAAAATGAAGAAATTACTTATTGCACTTACACTTATTATTGGCAGTATTACTTCTTATGCTCAAGCAAACGTTGAT
>CBDUMX010000138.1:0-6230 GCA_965368435.1 uncultured bacterium | reverse complement strand
TTCATTTTCTGGAACATCAATTCCACCTCAAGTAGAAACCTTTTCGGTTTCCTTCTTCGAGAATAATGCTTCAATTGTATCACCACTACTGAGTCAGACCATCACGGAAAAGCTTAAATCTAAATTTATCTCAGAAACCAATTTGAGCATAGTTGAGTTTAATGGTGATTTTAGTTTTAGCGGTGAAATCACTGAGTATAATGTAGCCCCAGTATCTGCGAGAAACACGGAAGATGCAACATTGAACCGACTTAAAATTACCATTCGCACTAAAATGGATTGCGAAAAAGATCCTAAACTGAGCTTCGAACAGAGCTTTACAAACTTTCAGGATTTCGATGCTACAACAAATTTTAGTAGTATTGAAAGTCAGCTGATAGACGAAATATCAGACATGCTAATACAGCAGGTTTTTAATAAGGCTGCAATCAATTGGTAAACCAAGTCAACATATCGCAATACCTTCAATCCAGTCAGAGTTTGGGACTAGAAGAAATATCTGCCCTAGAAGCTGCAATAGAAAAACACCCCTATTGTGGTGCGTATAGAATACTCTTAGCTAAGGCATATAAGAACGCTAGCTTACCTCAGTACGAATCTAAACTCAACTTAGCTTCCCTCTACACTGGTGACCGAGAAGTGCTTTTCAATTATATGCATGCTGAGGAAGAAAAGACCTTAGATGAACCAGCAGTAGAGCCGGTAGAACAAACTGCAGATAATGCTTTTGTATTGGATGGTCAAGTGGAACCAGCAACTGGGGATCTAAAGATTGATTTTGATGAAATCATTAGTTATGACCCAACTATAGAGCTCAAGCCTATAGTAAAAGAAACTGAGCCTCTTGAAGAGATACTAGAATATACACCGGTTTATAATCCTGAAGTAGAGCTGCTTAAATTGGCAAAAGAGCAAGAGCAGGAGCAAGAGGATAGGGTTGAAGAAGGGAATCACGATTTCACCTATTGGTTAAACCATATGGATGCACCAAAAGAAGAAGTTGCAGAGCCCAAGCTTGACAAGAGTTCAAATTCTGTTGAAGAGGTAACGGATTTGCTGGAGAAATTCCTGACTTCCAATAAACGCATTAAGAAAGAAAAGCGAGAGTTTTTCAAAGCCGAGCAGAAGGCGCAGCAGAGTGAAACAGATGATTCTCAATTAGTTAGTGAGACTTTGGCTAAGCTGTATGTGAAGCAGGAATTGTACGAAAAGGCAATCGACGCCTATAAGAAATTAAGTTTGCAAATTCCTGATAAAAGCTCGTATTTTGCCGCCCGTATTTCGGAACTAGAAGAGAAAATTAATAATAAAGAAGAATAAAGATGTTTACACTCGTTATCATTTTGGCCATTATAGCATCAATCCTATTGATTCTAATCGTTTTAATTCAGAATCCAAAAGGAGGAGGGATTGCCGCTAATTTTTCTGCAGCTAATCAAATTGCTGGGGTTAAAAGAACAAATGATTTCATAGAGAAAGCAACTTGGACTTTAGCCATTGCGCTTATGATTTTTTCAATGAGCTCTGGCTATTTATACAAATCAGATTCTTCTCAAGAAAGTATCATGCAAGAGCAGTTAGACAATGGTCCAACTTCAATTGATCAACCTATCTTGAATCAAGATCAATCTGCTCAATTCCAAGAAGGAACACCAGCACCACCTCAAGGTGGCGGTTCAGAAGGTGAAGCTGCTCCAGAGCAGCCATTGACTCCAGCTGAATAATTATCTCGTACTGATATATTTATAAAGGCTACCTTTTACTATGGGTAGTAAGGTACTGTCGTAAGGAACTTCCAATGCGCATTGTACTAAATAGGTGTTGAGGCTTCCAAATGTTTCTTTTTCATTGAGTTTTGCTTTCATGCCTTCAAAGCTTTGACTTAAACTGTACTCAAAAGAATCTAAATAATGTAAGTAGACCTTAATCCTAGAACTTGTATTGGCATAGCTTGATATTTTATATCTATACACCTGGGTGAGTTTGTCACTTTCGTATTTCACCATGGCATAGCCCTCCTTATTGTATAACTGCTCTATACCGATTGGTTCCACCTTGGTGGAGTGATATACAAATTCTTTTAGTTGTGTAAAATTGGCATATTTCAGTTCTGTTTCGGGCAAGAAAATATTCCTCATGTCTTCCAATAAGTATTCAATGTCTTCTTGACTCACATTAGAATGATACAGGGGTTCATAACTATCTTCGGCAAAACCCAATAAGCGCTTGTCATTTTCTTTTAAACTGTCTGTAGATTGGATGAAGTGCTTGAGTTCAGAATAGATAGTTGTCAGCTCGCGATAACGAGGTGACAATTCAAGTGCTTTGAGATTATCATCAACTTTTCTCAAGTAAGCCAGCCACAGATAATGCCTTTTTTCTCTATCCGTAGTTTCTAAAATGTGCTGAAATGTTTTCATATGCAGTAATTTTTATGACAGAATGACCTCTAGAAATTTTGTCTTGCTACTAATTTAATGAAAATCTGTCTTTTTTTCAATTTGGCATAACTTGTGACTGCTACTAGGAAACAATAAAATTATATAAAAATGAATATCAAACCATTATCTGACAGAGTACTTGTAGAACCAGCAGCAGCTGAAGAAGTAACTTCAGGCGGAATCTACATTCCTGACACAGCAAAGGAAAAACCACAAAGAGGAACAGTAATCGCAGTAGGACCAGGGAAACCGGAAGAACCAACTACGGTAAAGGCTGGCGACACTGTGCTTTACGGAAAGTATTCAGGTAGCGAACTTCAAGTTGAAGGTAAAGACTATTTGATGATGAGAGAATCTGACATTTTAGCAATTGTATAATTTAAATCACTAAAAAATCATGGCAAAACAAATATTATTTGACACTTCTGCAAGAGACCAACTTAAAAAAGGAGTTGACGCACTTGCAAATGCAGTAAAAGTTACTTTAGGACCTAAAGGTCGTAATGTCGTAATCGACAAAAAATTTGGTTCACCTAACATCACTAAAGATGGTGTTACAGTGGCTAAAGAAATTGAATTAAAAGATCCTATTGAAAACATGGGAGCACAAATGGTGAAGGAAGTAGCCTCTAAAACTGCTGATCAAGCAGGAGACGGAACTACAACTGCAACCGTTTTGGCGCAAGCAATCATTTCTAATGGATTGAAAAACGTTGCTGCCGGTGCTAACCCAATGGATTTGAAAAGAGGTATCGACAAAGCTGTAAGCGCTGTTATCGCAAACCTTGCTGCTCAAAGTGAAGTAGTTGGCGACGATTATAAGAGAATTGAGCAAGTTGCTTCAATTTCTGCTAATAACGATGATGTTATTGGTAAGCTGATTGCTGACGCAATGAAGAAAGTAGGTAAAGACGGAGTAATCACTGTTGAAGAAGCAAAAGGAACTGAAACTGAAGTAAAAACAGTGGAGGGGATGCAATTTGATAGAGGTTATCTTTCTCCATACTTTGTTACCAATACGGAGAAAATGGAAGCTGATTTAGATAATCCTTACATCTTAATCTGCGATAAGAAAATTAGCAATATGAAAGAATTGCTTCCTGTACTTGAGCAAACAGCTCAAACTGGCAAGCCTCTTTTAATCATTGCTGAAGATGTGGAAGGTGAAGCTTTGGCTACGCTTGTTGTAAACAAGATCAGAGGTTCATTAAAAGTTGCAGCTGTAAAAGCTCCAGGTTTTGGCGACAGAAGAAAAGCTATGTTGCAAGACATCGCTATATTGACTGGCGGACAAGTAATTTCTGAAGAGCAAGGAAGAAAACTAGAAGATGCTACTTTAGAATCTTTAGGTACAGCCGAGAAAATCACTATTGATAAGGAGAACACAACTCTAGTGAATGGTGCTGGAAATTCAGCCGACATTCAAGGTCGTGTTAATCAGATAAAAGCAGAAATTGAAAATTCAACTTCTGATTACGATAAAGAAAAACTTCAAGAGCGTTTAGCTAAACTTTCAGGTGGTGTTGCGGTATTGTACATTGGTGCTGCTTCTGAAGTAGAAATGAAAGAAAAGAAAGACAGAGTTGATGATGCATTGCACGCAACCAGAGCAGCTGTAGAAGAAGGAATCGTTGCCGGTGGGGGTGTTGCTTTCATCAGAGCATTAGATTCACTAGACAAGGTTAAAGCAGCTAATGAAGATGAGAAAACCGGTATAGCCATTATTACCCGAGCTATTGAAGAGCCATTGAGACAAATCGTAGCGAACGCTGGCGGTGAAGGATCAGTAGTAATTCAAAAAGTGAGAGAGGGTAAAGCTGACTTCGGTTATAACGCAAGAACTGAAAAATATGAGAACTTGATTAAAGCAGGAGTTATTGATCCTACTAAAGTGTCTCGTGTTGCTTTAGAGAATGCCGCCTCAGTAGCGAGCATGCTATTGACTACAGATTGCCTAATCGCTGAAATTCCTGAAGAGGAAAAAGGTCACAGCCATGCAGGAATGCCTGATATGGGTGGCATGGGCGGCATGATGTAATCATCTACCAAAATTTATACAAATCCCTGTTGAGCAATCAGCAGGGATTTTTTTGTTTAGTCAATTCTTAATTCTTAACTCATAATTATTAATTCAGAAAAGTATATTTGAGTCCCTATGGCTATCGGGAACATAAAGTTTATAAAGCACATAAGACGCTGATATACTTATGTCGTGTGTTATTAAAGAATGACAAATCCATATAAGAAATATCTTGATGAATTCTTTGAGAAACTTCTTTATTACCGCCATATAAGTGGGCGAATCAATAAAGTATTTCAAAAAGATATTCAAGAATATACTGCTGAGAAAGCCAAATTATATTTTGCCTCCGCATTGGTAATCAGTGATTGGACCGGACCGACAGATAATGGCTGGGAAATAAACTTTCATACTGGCATTGTTGCCGAGACGACAAAAGACAATTACGAAACAGAAATTAAAAACATATCGTCAAGACAACTATGCCTGCTCTATGCTCAGTCATTTGAGTCATTTGAAAGTTTCTTAAAGGATTGTTTGTATGAAAAACTAGGTCATCAAGACACTTTAAGAGAATACACAATATGCCTTCTTCCAAAAAATCAAAGACTATCATTCACTAGAGATAAAATGCCTGGTGGTGACAATCTTTTCAAGTTACTCAAAAAATCAGGTGGAGAATCCTTTAAGAATTTCACTTCAGAAAACAATATTAACATCAAATTCAGAGAATTGTGGACAATCTTATCAGCAGTAAGGCATTCAATAACTCATAATGAATCTTTGATTGAATCAGACTTGGTAAATAAATCAAACCATCATTTTGAAATATTCAAGTATTTATTTGATTCAAAAGAAGTTTCGGAGAATTTATTGCTAATAGAACTAGAGAATAAGAAGTTTGAACAGCTAATTAAAAGGTTTTCTGAATTCGCCTTTCAGATTTTTAAAATTTTATCAATTGAAGAACAATATGAGTGGAAGAATAAAAACTACACACAAGGTGTATAGTGCATCCCCTTCGGGATATACATCATGCACCAACCGATAAAACCAATAATAAAAAAATGAAAATAATGCCAATATTAATCATCTGCACAACTCTGCTTTTCGCTTGTAAAAAGAAAAGCGATGTATTTCCAGACGACAATCCAAGTAATACTCCTTTAACGGATACTAGCATGGTAGATATATCTTATGGAAATGACTTGCGCCAGAAATATGATATACATCTACCTGCAGATAGAGATAGCAATACAGCAGTAATAGTAATGATTCATGGCGGTGCTTGGAAAGCTGGACAAAAGGAAGATATGAATAATTATGTCAACCTTATCAAAAGCAATTGGGATGAGGTAGCAATCGTGAACATGAATTATAGATTAGCCAGCAACACCAATGGAATACATCACGATGAAATGATGAGCGATATACAGGCTGTGATTGAAGATGTGATCGACAAACGAAATGATTACCATATTTCAACAAATATGGGAATAATGGGAGGCAGTGCGGGAGGACAATTATCTATGATATACGCTTATGCTTATGATTCTTTTGACAATATCAATTGCGTAGGGAACATATTTGGACCAAGCATTATTAGTGACTGGTCGTGGTACAACAGCACCAACCCTTGGCTAGGTGGCTATGTCGGAGATATTCTTGCAGAATATGTTGGGCAGACTTGGGATACTACAGTTTACAAAAATGTGAGTCCGTATTGGAGAATTACATCTAGCAGTCAGCCTACAATTATGTTTCACGGA
>CBDUMX010000137.1:0-6234 GCA_965368435.1 uncultured bacterium | reverse complement strand
ATTGAAAATTTTGCCATAAGGCGAGCAAATTAGTAAAAACTACTAAAAAATGAAGAGCGAATCGACTAATTAGAACTGTACAGCTATAAGTTTGTATTAGATACATGAGGTTATTCCAGACATTTCTTATCATCTGCGTATTTCAACTTGGCTTTGCACAGTTGAACACAGAGGCCATTGTTAAGGCGGAAAGTGAAGCCTACGAGAAAAAAAACAACCACAAATACAAGAAATACAATCTCGGTTATGATGTAATTTTTCACCGTCTTAGTTTGGAAATAGATCCAGCCGTACGTTTTATTAGTGGATCTGTTTATACAGAGTTCAAAGCCGAAATTAATGGCTTGAGTCAGATTGTTTTTGATTTGGACGATAGAATGACGGTAGATTCTGTGATTTATCACGGCTCAAATATTGGATTTTCTCAATCTAATGATGAACTCAACATATCTATTCAGACCTTAAATTTAGGCGATACAGATAGCTTACTAGTGCACTATCACGGAGACCCTTCTGTGAATGAACAAAAAGGTTTTAGTTATGATTATCACGCTACTGGTCCGATTGCTTGGACGCTTTCAGAGCCCTATGGGGCATATGGTTGGTGGCCTTGTAAGCAGCAATTGGAAGACAAAGTAGATTCTTTTGAAATGTTTGTGACAGTGCCTAAAGGCAATAAAGCTGCGGGCTTGGGATTGCTGCAATCGGTAGACACTCTAAGTGACAGCAGTTTAGTTTTCCATTGGATACATAAATATCCTGTAGCAACATACTTAGTGGCAGTGGCAGTCACAAATTATAATGTATTTACTCATTTTGCTAAGTTCAGTGATGGCGATTCGATTGCCATTTTGGAGTATATGTATCCAGAGTTCATGTTTATAGCTGATACTCAAGCTTTAAAAATTGAACCCATGATGTACTTGTTCGATAGTCTATTTGGCGATTACCCATTTAGGAATGAAAAGTATGGCCATGCTCAATGGGGCAGAGGAGGAGGTATGGAGCATCAAACCATGAGCTTCATGAGTGATTTGGATTTTGATTTGATGGCTCATGAGCTCGCTCATCAGTGGTATGGAGACAAAATAACATGTGGTAGCTGGAAAGATATTTGGCTAAATGAAGGTTTCGCTACTTATCTAACTTGCCTAGCATACGAGAAACTTCGTCCAAGATCGGAATGGGAAGAGTATATTAAAATCCATTTGAATAGAGCCACATCAGAGCCTGATGGTTCAGTATATGTTTACGACACTACTAGCGTGAGTAGGATATTCAGTGGTCGTCTTAGTTATTCTAAGGCTGCCCTAGTTCTGCATATGTTGCGATGGGAGCTTGGAGATGAAGATTTTTACCAGGGCATGCGCGACTATACAGCCAATGTAGATTTATGTTATGAATTTGCACGCACTGGAGACTTTATCGATGCTATGGAGAATGTTTCTGGTAAGGACCTAACTGATTTCTTTGTCCGCTGGGTTTATTCTGAAGGCTTCCCAATTTTGAGCATCAAATGGAGCAGGAAGACTACTAATTCAATTGAATTTGATATTGCTGAAGTTCCTTCCCATTCTTCTGTTAGCTTATTTCCTCTAAATATTGAATTCCAATTATATGGGTCTAATGGGGAAGATACTATTGTGCTTGTGCCTTTATCTTCTTTAGCTCAAATAAGCACTATTGAGGTAGGGTTTAAAGTAGTCAATGTGGTGTATGATCCAAATATTTGGTTGTTAGCTAAAGCGACTATAGTAGAAGGAGATCATAAAGATTTAGCAGCAGTTGCCTTATTCCCCAATCCCAGCAATTCTAGTTTCGAGGTATATATTAAAGACAAACGCATTGACAGCATTGAAGTATATGATAATCTTGGACAATTAGTTCAGGCAAACTTGAGCTATAGTAGAAAAAATGAAACGGTATTGGTCAAGCATGAACTAAGCAGAGGCTTGTACTATGTTAAAGCCTATGTAGGAAGTGAAGCGGTTGTAGCTCGCTTAATAGTAGTGAATTAGCTTCTGATTGCGTCTAACAATTCTTTGTCGTATGGCTTAACCTTAGTACCAAAGTAAGATATCAATTTACCTTCTTCGCTGATTAAGAATTTATTGAAATTCCAACTCACGGAATAGTCTCCAACTCCATTTAATTGCTTATTAGTTAACCAGTTATAAATAGGATGTATACTGTCGCCTTTAACATTTATCTTGGTGCTCAAAGGAAATTCTACACCGTAGTTTAGAGAACAGAAGCTCGCAATAGTTTCAGAACTACCTGGCTCTTGTGAGCCAAATTGATTACATGGAAAGCCAATGATAATCAAGCTATCTTTATTTTCCTCATAAAGCTTTTGCAAACCTTCATATTGAGGCGTATAACCGCATTTAGAAGCTACATTGACCAGTAGGATTTTTTTGCCTTTAAAGTCGGAGAAGTTGATAGTGTCGATACCATTGAGCGCTAAGACTGAGAGATCGTAAAAAGAAGTTTGTGTATTATCATTCATTGAAGTTGATGGAGTAGTTTTTTTAGAAGAACAATTACTTAGAAGAAGTGTTGAAAGCAGGAGTAAATAAAGTTTCATGATGTTAGAACAGATTTATTGATTCTTAGTTTGCGTATTTATTTCTTCGAGCATGCTCAAATAGTTTATATATCTAGTAGGAGGGATTGATCCGTCTTCAACTGACTGAAAAACAGCGCATTCGGGCTCCTCTATATGCAGACAATTGTTGAACTTGCATTCGTTTAAGATAGCTTTCATCTCGGGGAAGTAGTGCGACAATAGTTGTTTCTCAAGATGTATTAATCCAAAATCCTTTATACCGGGAGTATCGATGATAAAGCTGTTTTTATTAATGCTAAACATTTGAGCGAAAGTTGTGGTGTGTTTTCCTTTGTGATAGGAATCAGAAATACTGCCAATCTTTTGTTCGGCTTTATTTAGCAGGGCATTGATTAATGTCGACTTTCCCACTCCAGAATTACCGCCCAATAAACAGGTTTTCCCTTGGATGGCTTGTTGAATATTGGCCACATCCATATCGTCTAAGAAACTAACAGATTCACAGTGATATCCAATTGAAGTATAGAGCTTAAGTAACTCCTGACGATAGTCATTAAACTTTTTTTTCGATTGATCTTTTTTATTGATTAAAATTTTAACTGGAATGTGATATGCTTCTGCTGTTACTAAATATCTATCAATAAATCCTTGAGGAGTAAATGGTTGAGCTGGAGTAATAATTAAATAGGCAAAATCTATATTAGAGGCTATGAGCTGATATTGTTTTGAGAGTTTGTTGGACTTGCGAACTATGCAATTCTTTCGTTCTTCAATTTCAATGATGGCAAAATCTTCCTTGTCTTTTTCCAGTATAACATGGTCTCCGACAGTAATTGGATTTGTCGATTTTAAATCGTGAGTTCTGAACTTTCCTCGCAAGCGTGCATCAACTTCTTCGCCATCAATAAAAACTTTATACCAGCTTCCGGTTGATTTACTTACGATTCCTTTCATTAGAAAATTTGAGATACAACTTCTTTTGTAGAAGATGAAAAGCTCATGGTGTAGAAGTGCAGAACTGGAACCTTTCTTTTGTGCAATTCCTTACACTGATTAATACACCATTCAATTCCAATTTGCCGTGCAGCATTGTCATCTTTAGCTTTTTCAAGTTCTGACGATAGCTCTATAGGCAAATCAATATTAAAATATTTTGGCAGGGCGAACATATGTGCCTTTTTAGTAATTGGTTTAATGCCTGGTATGATAGGTACATTAATTCCCATTGCTCTGCAGGCATCTACATAATCAAAGTATTTCTGATTATCAAAGAACATCTGAGTGGTAATGAATTCAGTGCCTGCATCAATTTTTTGCTTCAAAAATTTCAGATCTGTTTGCATATTTGGTGCGTCGATATGCTTTTCTGGATAGCCAGCGGCTCCAACACAGAAATTTGTCTCATTGGCATTTTCAAGTTCTTTATCCAAATAGATCCCATTATTCATATCGCCAATTTGTCTGATAAGCTCTAAAGCGTTTGCATTGCCGTCTCTCTCTGGAGTAAAGCTGCGTTCGTCTTTTTGGTTATCGCCTCTAATGGCAAGAATATTCTGGATACCGAGGAAGTTTAGATCTATGAGTGCACTTTCCGTTTCATCTTTGGTAAAACCCCCACAAATAATATGAGGTACGGCTTCAACATCATATTTATTCATGATAGCCGCACATATTGCAACTGTACCAGGTCTTTTGCGTGTAGATACCCGGTCGTAGCTACCATCTGGACGCTTTTTAAGGATGTATTCTTCTCTGTGATAAGTCACATCAATGAAAGCTGGTTTAAGCTCCATGAGCGGATCTATTGCATCGTATAAAGATTCGATGCTTTTACCTTTCAAAGGAGGTAAAATCTCAAATGAGAAAAGCGTTTTATCGGATTTTAAATATTCTGTTAAATGCATTAGAACTGTACTTCTAGGTCTATAAACTCTTCTCCTCTTTTAACTTTCAAAGGTACTGCATCTCCAGGGTTTAAAGACATAAGAACTTCCATATAATCTTGCATGCTTTGAATACTCTTGCCGTTCATTGAACGTATAACATCGCCTTTAAGCAAACCTGCATTAGCGCCTGGTTTTCCTTCTTTAACGCCATCAACTCTAACACCTTCACCTTCGTAAATATAATCCGGCATAATGCCAAGGGTTACTTTAAAACGCATTCTACCTTGACTCTCATCTTTAGTTTTGGTAAAAGCAACTTTGCCTTGCTTGTCCATATTTTCCAGCCAAAAGCAGATATATCTAACAACATATGCTTCCCCCACATAATTCACAATTTCTACATCATCACTTGGTTTGTGATAATGCACATGCTGACCTGTGAAAAAGTGAACTGCTGGTATATCAGCTAAGTAGAAAGAAGTATGGTCAGATGAGCCTATACCGCTTTCAGTAGTTTTAATTGATGCAATTTTCTTTTTTGAGTATTTGGTTTCATTGAGTGCCGACTGCCAGGCAGGTGAAGTTCCAACACCATTGATTACCAACACTTTTTTAGTAGAATCCAGCTTTCCTATCATGTCCATATTTACCATATAGTTAATTGTATTTAAGGGAATAGTAGGATTCGCCACAAAATACTTAGAACCCAAAAGTCCAAGCTCCTCGCCAGTAAATGCTATAAATAGATAGTTGTTATTTGCGAATTTTTTTGGATTTGATTTAATGATTTTTGCTAACTCAATGAGTCCAGCTACGCCACTTGCATTATCATCTGCGCCATTGTGAATTTGTCCAGACTCTTCCGCTAGAGAACCACCATTCTCGCCGTATCCAAGATGATCGTGATGAGCACCAATGACTACAGTATTTTGTACCCCATGGTCAATGAAGCCTATCACATTACTCGCTTGAGTGCTTAGACTCATAATGTTAACTGCGAGGTTTACTGTTGGACTCAATTTAGCCGATAAATCTTTTTTTACAAATAGTATGGGTACTCCTAGATCAGTAGAGTTCTTTTTTAGGTCGCCGGTGGGATATAAATCTCCATTTGCACTATAGAATATCACTGCAGTAGCTCCGTGCTCTACTGCCAATTTTACTCTTCTCTCTATGCCTGCCCATGCTGAAAATTTGCTGTGTGGATTTTTAAACTCTGGAGTTTCAATATCTATAAGCACTGCTTTGCCATTAACGCTGGCATTTTCATAATCATTCCAACTAAGGCTTTCGTCCTTAATCCCGTTTTTAATATTAATTGCTTTTCCTGAATATAGGCCATTGTCAACGCTAGCACTTAGAGGATAGAAATCTTGAAAAAGAGTAAGGACTTCACCTGCTATCATCAAATCAGTACCTACTTGTGCTATTCTCAAAGTAGTTATATCCAAATGCTGAAAGTATCCATCTTCGCCTTTAGGCTCGAGATTGAGTTGTGAAAAACGATCAGCAATGTATTTGGCTGAAAGTTGTTCCCCTTCACTGCCCGTTCCTCTACCAGCTAATTCATCGCTTGCTAGATAGCTAATATGTTTCTCAACACGATGAGCTAATTTTTTCTCTTTACCGTTTGGTTTTTGTGCCTGACCAACTAAGCTAGAACTTAGAATTACTGCGCTTAAGGCGAGTTTATATATATTTTTATTTAACAATATTGACAGCTGTATTAATGATTACAAGAATAACTAGGGTTGCAAATATAATTTTCAGAACTTTATC
>CBDUMX010000136.1:0-6236 GCA_965368435.1 uncultured bacterium | reverse complement strand
GAAGTATGCGAATATCATATTGTCAACAAAAATCGACTTGATAAATATGTTTAAATAATGTTCCATTTTGTTTCTCCTTATTGTTCTTCAGCGTAACCGTTTCTAGCTCTCTGTGCCCATATCAAAAGCCCTAGCACTATACATGCTCCTGCGGTTGAGGTTAAGACACCATTGCCACCATAATTAATTCCGACAGCTTCAAATACTTTGAAGTTGTATATAGATCCACTTCCTAAAAATTCTCTAATGAATGCAACCACTAGTAAGATAGCCGCATAACCAAAGGCATTACCAGTTGCATCTAAGAAAGATGGCCAAGGTTTATTGCCTAATGCGAAAGCTTCGAGTCTACCCATCACTATACAGTTGGTAATAATTAATCCAACAAAAACACTCAGCTGCTTAGATACTTCATAGGCATATGCTTGAAGTACTTGATCCACAATTGCCACCATAGATGCAACTACTGCTAATTGCACTATAATTCTAATTCTGTTTGGTATGGTATTTCTAAGCATAGAGATTACTGTGCTAGAGAACGCCATTACTACCCATACTGCAATACACATCACAACAGTTGGTTCCAGTTTTAATGTTACTGCTAGAGCAGAACAAACACCAAGAACTTGAACAGTAATTGGGTTATCAGAATCCAAGGGATTCGTAACTAACTTTCTGTTCTTTTTAGACAAGAGAGGTTCTTTTTTAACCTCTACAATTTCTTTTTCTAATGTTTCAGTACTCATCTTAGTTTCCCTTGTTTAGCTTAAAATAGTTCTGGTAGAGGTTCAAATAATCCGATAACATATTGTTTACACCTACACCAGTAATAGTTGCACCGGTCATTCCGTTCACTTTATGCGGCTCATTGCTGTAATCAGCACCCTCACCTTTTTGCATATCAACAGACACCAGTTTTGATTGTTCGTCGTAAATAGTTTTACCTATATACCTTTTTTGAACAGCATCTTCCGTAATTCTAGCACCAAGACCTGGGGTTTCTCCAACGTGGTCGAAGATTACACCTTGAACAGTATTCAAATCATTTCTGAGAGAAATGTAGCCAAAGATATTATCCCATAGTCCGTAACCATAAATTGGAAGTACATAATATTCTACTTCTTCCGATCCTTCTTTAGCAACGGTGAACACAGGTAATTTTCTTGTATCAGAAGGCAATTTATACTCTTTAGATACAACTACATCTGTAGCCGACATTCCTTCGATAGGATTACCTTCAGTATCAACAACAAAGTCTTTCACTCTGTTGTTGTATAAAGCTTCAACTTTAGCTCTATCTTCTTTTGCCATGGCATTGATATTATCACTGCCCAATGCTGCAGAAAGGATAAACTTCTTTCTTTCAAACTCACGCTCAGCAGCTTGTTTTTCTTTTAAACTTTCTGAGGTGAATGCCAGTACTGAACCTAGCACTACTGTCATTATAACGGCGTACATAAAAATGTAGCCTCCACTATCTTTATTAAGCTTTGACACGTTTTAATCTTCTTTTAATGTTCGCTTCAATTACATAATTATCTATCAATGGAGCCATTACGTTCATCAGAAGTATGGCCATCATTATCCCTTCAGGATACGCAGGGTTAAATATTCTAATCAGTACTGTTAGTATACCTATGAGCAATCCGTATATCCATTTACCGGTTTCAGTTTGTGCAGCCGACACAGGGTCAGTTGCCATAAAGACCGCTCCAAATGCAAAGCCACCAATGATTAAGTGGTAAAAAGCTGGCATATCGTAATACGCATTACCTCCAACTGCATTTAGTATAAGTCCCATTAAGTATCCTCCAATGAAAGTCGACAACATAATTTTCCAGCTTCCTATTCCACTAGCAATAAGTAATAGACCTCCTAAAAGGATCATTAGTGTTGAAGTTTCCCCAATAGAACCAGGGATAGTTCCTATGAAAGAATCCCAAGCAGAAGCACTTAAAGTACCATTAGCCCCTTGCACAAATGAAGTAGCTCCTTCGCTGCTCGCTTTGTATACTTCAGCTAAGTTAGTAGCTCCTGAGAATCCATCAACCCAAGTTTCTTTAGGTGCAGATACCCAAACCTCATCACCACTCATATCACCAGGATATGCGAAGTATAAGAATACTCTAGCAGTAAGTGCTGGGTTGAGAATATTCATTCCAGTA
Source organism: uncultured bacterium (assembly GCA_965368435.1). Lineage (GTDB taxonomy): Bacteria > Bacteroidota > Bacteroidia > NS11-12g > UBA9320 > JAHEKB01. The sequence continues at coordinate 4,071 of CBDUMX010000136.1, read as the reverse complement.
CCTCCAAATACTTCTTTACCCACTATAACCGCAAATGCAGTTGCAACAGCAACAAGCACAAGAGGAATATCTGGTGGCAGGCACATAGGTATCAGAATTCCCGTTACTAAGAATCCTTCGTTTATTGGGTGACCTTTAATCTGACAAAACATGAACTCAATACCGAGTCCAACACCATAAGAAACAATCAGTATAGGCAAAGTTTTCAAGAATCCGTACCAAAGATTCTCAAATAGGCTTGCTTCCATACCCATTGCTAGATTGTGCTGATAGCCAATATTCCACATACCAAAAAGCAATGCTGGAATCAATGCTATCACCACAGTAAACATGGTTCGTTTTAGATCTATACCATCTCTGATGTGCGAGCCTTTTTTAGTTGTGTGATTGGGAACAAACAAAAAGGTCTCAAATCCATCGAAGGTGGAATGTAAAAAGCTCAACTTCCCTCCTTTAGAGAATGTTGGTTTCAGTTTATCTAATGTATTTCTAAGAAATTTCATTTTATCCTTCTTCTGCCATTATTTCTATACCTTCACTAAGGATGTGTTGTATCTCTATTTTGGAGGTACATACAAATTCACATAGTGCTAAATCTTCTTCTATTACTTCGTAGATGCCCAATTTTTCCATTTTATCTAAATCGTTAGCCATTATAGCTTTGATTAGTTGGACAGGCATAATATCCATAGGTAATACTTTTTCATATTGACCAGATACCACATAGGCTCTTTCTTCTCCGTGTAAATTGGTATTTACTTTAAATTTCTTTTTGAGAAACTTAGAAATTGGGAAAGTGCTCGAAATTGTTGGTCGAGGGTAGGAAGGCAATAACCATCCTAAAAATTCATATTGATCTCCTTCTGGTATAACAGTTATTTGGTTGCTGAAATATCCTAAATATCCAGTTGGTTCTATTCTGGTACCAGTTAATACATTGCCACTGATAACTCTGACATTTTCAGAATTCAAATTGTCTTTTAGTATGTTCTCTACGCTAGCACCAAGTACGGTATTGTAGTAAGCTGGTTTGCTCACTTCTGAACCGGCAACTATAGCTTTTAAGCTTAAGTCTAACTTGCCTGTAGAAAACAATCTACCCAAGAATACTAAGTGCTGAGCTGAGATAGTCCAAACTACATCACCTTTATTAATCGGGTCCAAATGGTGTATTTGTACACCAACCAAGCCACTTGGGTGCGGTCCGCTAAATTTATTGATTTGAACTCCGTCGAGTTTATCAAAAAGCGACGAATCTTTATTTACATGAGTATTGATGTGAATAGGACAATCTAACATCTTATTCAATACATCGATAGCAGTCTGTATATTTTGCTCTTCTCCAGCCAAACTAACAGCAAAATCTGCTCCAAGGGGTGCCGAATCAAAAGCACTGATATGAACAGCTTTTGGCTTAGCATCAATTTCAGCTATTAGTCCAAATGGTCTTTGCACAAAAATTGGCCAAAGTCCACTAGCAAGGATAGTAGCTTTTATCTCTTCTGCACTGCTGTTGTTAAATGAAGTTGTATTGAACTCTTTATAGTTTGTGGTAGAATCTGCAAGCACTCTTACTTCCATAATTGCTCGTCTATCGCCACGTACTATGTCAACAACTTCACCACTAACAGGTGATGTGAAACAAATTTCCGGGTTCTTTTTATCTACAAAAAGACAATCACCGGCTTTAACTTCATCCCCTTGTTTAACCATCATCTTGGGAACCAAGCCTTTAAAATCAGTAGGCTTAATTGCATAAGTTGATGCTGGAGAAACGGATAAGATATCTTTAGATGCTTGCCCTTCTAGGGTGATATCTTTACCGCGTTTAATCTTGATTATTTGACTCATCAATTGACTGTAAAATCGGTGCAAAAATAGAAAATACATATACATCTAGACCCATAAAAGCCAATAAATATTAACAGCTTTAATACTCTAGGCAAATCCTAAGCTTACTTATTGATTTTCAGCTTTATAGCTTCTATTTTTAATGAATAAAAATAAGAGTGCAATAAAATTTAAAACGCTGAGTACTAAAAAGACTATGCGCAGTCTTTCAAATACATTGGCGTAAATAGCGGCAGTGAGGAATGCGCCCACGCTTATACCTAACTCCATGGAAATAAATAAGGTAGCCATTGCTCTACCCGACTTTATACCATTTGCAACATCAACCGCCCATGCAAAAATTGCGGGTGAATTCATGCCTGTGGCGATGCCCATAAAGATGGCTGCAAGGAAGAATAAATCTTTATTTAAACTTGTGAGCAATAGAGTACAAATTATCCAACAAACTGTTCCTATGATGGTTGTTTGAATTCTACCTATGCGATCAGAGAGTTTACCCGCCCATATTCTAACAAGTATAGTAGAAACAGTGGTGTAGAGAAAGAACAGTCCTTTATTGGCTATGCCGAGGTGCTTAGAATAATCAGGGATGAGTGTTAGCATCGCACCAAAGGAAACTGTAGTGAGTATCATCACAACGCCGGGCACAAATGCTCTGTGATCGTAAATATCTTCTAACTTCAAACTGATTTGCTTGAGTTTGAATGCATCGGGATTTTGCAGCGTTTCATTTAGTTTTAAAAGGGCTGCAACCGACAATAGGGCCAAGAGAGCAGAAAAATAGAAGAGATTATTAATTCCAAACTGTTCTTTAATTATACTGCTGCAGGCATTGCCGGCTAGGAAGCCAACATTGTTCATAATTCCAACAATTCCCATTGCCTCTCCTCTTCTATCAGAAGGAATAATATCTGCCAGATATGCCACGGTACCTGTGGGCATGAATCCAGTCGACATTCCATGAAAAAAACGCAGTAATAAGAAGCCAAAAACTGTTGCAAACCAAGGATAGAGAAAGGAGACTATTATGCAAATTATACCTCCAAAAAACATGACCGGCATTCTGCCTATACTATCTGCAAGTTTACCGCTCAAAGGTCTAGAGATAGCTGCAACAACGGTAAAGACTCCAATTATAAATCCTTTATAGTCCTCACCTCCTAGAGAGCTGATGTAATCTGGCATTTCTGGTATGATCACATTAAAGCTAAAGAAGAACAGTAAAGTGCTGAGGTTGAGCAACCAAAACGATATGGAGTATCTTTTTATCAAAGCAAAAAAAACGGGGCACCTAAGCACCCCGTTTCAAATATTTTTAATTCATGGATTAGCTTAAATCAACGGGGTCATAATCTTTACCATTCCAATAACCCAACACGGTTACCTTCTGTGGAGATCTCGCAATCAGCTGCTTAATCTCTGCAATTGAATCTTTACTGATTAAAACATCTGTGCTGGTTGAGTTCATAGAATTTACCACCTTAACCGAAACGTAATAAGCTTTGCGCTTAGTTACGGGCTTGGTAGGCGGCCTGCCCATCTTCTTCTTATCGTCTTTTTTGTCTACTTTCTTTCGTGCCATTTATCTTAATAGGAAAACGATGCAAACATATCAAAGTTTCACAGAAATCAAATTTTTTATGAAAAGTTGTTGAATACTAGAAAATCTAGTGCTATTGATTGTGATACTTACCTCCATTGAGAATGGTGAAGGCCCTGTAGATTTGTTCTAAGAAAATTGTTCTCACCATATGATGAGGAAAGGTGAGTTTAGATAGCGAAAGGCTGGAATCTGCTCTCTGCTTTACCTTATTGCTAAAACCAAATGCTCCTCCTATTACAAAACAAATATTGGATTGTTTGATAGTCCATTGGTTTAGCTGCTCTGCAAAACTGATGCTGTTATACTGTTTGCCCCCTTCATCTAAAAGTATAAGGAAGTCGTTGTCTCTGATTTTGTTCAGTATAGCCGTTTCTTCTTGAAGCAGGCATTTATTGGAATCTGTTTCATTTTTAGAAGCGGGCACTACTATGTAATCTAATTTTGTATAGCGCTGAAGTCTTTTGAGGTATTCCGCTTCACTTGCAGTAAAAAAAGATTCTTTGGTTTTGCCTACTACTATTAATCGCAGAGCCATTTTCCTATGATTTTTCCAAATCTATGGGATCGTCTTTAGAGTCTAAGAAATGAAACTCCAACATATTGCAGTTCATATCCTG
>CBDUMX010000135.1:0-6374 GCA_965368435.1 uncultured bacterium | reverse complement strand
CTTCATTTTTTAGTAGTTTTTACTAATTTGCTCGCCTTATGGCAAAATTTTCAATTGTAAGCGCATGCTTAATCACAAGTCTTTTTCTATTTCAATTTAATCTTCAAGCTCAAGATACCTTGAGAAATAAGAAAGGCGGAGGATACCTTTTTACTGTTCAAAGCGATATTGAAGCAAATGAAGTTCAAAATCAGAGTAGAACAGGAACATGCTGGAGTTTTTCAGCACTTAGTTTTTTAGAGTCGGAAATAATTCGCCTTGGAAAAGGGGAACACAAGCTCAGCGAAATGTATATCGTTAGAAAAGCATACGAGGATAAAGCGGAGAATTATGTGAGAATGCATGGGAACATCAATTTCGGACAAGGAGGTGCTTTTCACGACATACCACATGTAATTGAGAAATACGGAATAGTGCCTCATGAGGTTTATAAAGGATTGAATTACGGTCTCGACAAACACAATCACAGCGAGATGGAAGCTGTCTTAAAAGGAATATTGGATGCAGTTATAGCCAATAAACAACGAAAACTAACAGATAGTTGGAAACTCGCATACAATGCTGTATTAGATGCATATTTAGGTGTAGTGCCAACAGAATTTGAATACAAAGGAAAGAAATATACACCTATGAGTTATGCTGCAAGCTTGGGATTAAATATGGATGATTATGTAGTAATCAGTTCATTTACCCATCACAAGTTTTATGATGAATTTGTACTTGAAGTTCCTGATAATTGGGTGATGGAAGAAGCGTATAATGTGCCTTTAAATGAAATGATGGATGCAATGCGACATGCAGTGGTAAACGGTTATTCCGTTGCCTGGGCTGCTGATGTCAGCGAAAAAGGTTTTAGCTTCAGAGATGGATTGGCCATTGTTCCCGAAGATGAAGACGCATTGACTTCAAAGGGTAAAGACAATCAACATTTTAATGATGCTGGAGCAGAAAAAGAAGGAACGCAGTTCGATAGTCCTGGACCAGAATTGGTAATTACCCAAGAAATGAGGCAAAAAGCATTCGACAATTATCAAACCACTGATGATCACGGAATGCATTTCACAGGATTGGTTAAGGATCAGAACGGCAAAGAATACTATATTGTTAAAAATTCTTGGGGTACGGATCACAATGATTGCGACGGATACTTTTACGCTTCTATGCCCTATGTAGCATATAAAACCATTAATTTCATGGTTCACAAAGATGCATTGCCTAAGGCTTTAAAGAAGAAAATAGAAAACGATTAATTCCTTCAACTAAGCACAGAAATTGAAGCAAAGAAATAACTTTGCCCCATGTTGAAAAAGGCATCTCATTACCTATTGCTATTTATTCTTATTGTTGGTTTTTCAGCATGTAGTGAAGATGTGATTATTGACGTCTTTGAAGAACTGCCTAGCAGTGGATGGGAGTATGATGATGCGGTTGAATTTGAATTTGAAATAGAGGACATAAGTCATTATTATCAAATATGGACTAACCTTCAAATTAATGGAGATTACAGCTATAGTAATTTCTTTATCAAAACCAGTTTAACCGCCCCTGATAGCAGTGTTTCTGAAAAAGAAGTAGAACTAATATTGGCTGAGAAATCAGGTAAATGGCTCGGTAGTGGGCTGGGTGATATTATTAGTTTTCAACTAAAAAATGGTGCACCTATTAGTTTTAAGCAAAAGGGGAAATACCATTTTAGAATTGAGCAATATTCAAGAGAAGAAGTGGCTTCGAATATCAAATCCATTGGAATTAAAGTAGAAAAAAAAGAAGAAATATTTTAAAATGAGCAATTACGATTTAGCAATAATAGGTTCAGGACCAGGCGGTTATGTGTGTGCAATTAGAGCATCACAACTCGGAATGAAAACTGCTATTATAGAGAAATACAATACCCTTGGCGGAACTTGCTTAAATGTAGGATGCATTCCCTCTAAAGCTATGCTCGATTCATCTGAGCATTTTCATGCCGCTAAAGAAAAATTCTCTAGCCATGGTATAGTGATTAATGAGCCTAAGGTAGATTTCACACAAATGGTGAGTAGAAAACAAGCTGTGGTGGATCAAATGACTAAAGGAGTTGACTTCCTAATGAAGAAGAACAAAATTGATGTTTATACCGGCCATGGTTCCTTTAAAGATGCAAACACCATTTTGATAAAAGGTGAGAAGGATCAAGAAATAACAGCTAAAAATATCGTTATCGCAACTGGTTCAAAGCCCTCTAGCATACCAGGAGTAGAAATAGATAAAAAGCGAATTATATCATCTACCGAAGCGCTGAGCTTAAAGGAAATTCCCAAACACCTTATAGTAATTGGTGGAGGAGTTATAGGCATGGAATTGGGATCTGTATATCGCAGATTGGGTTCAGAAGTTTCTGTGGTGGAGTATGCCGATAGTATAATACCCACTATGGACGCTAGTTTGGGAAAAGAACTAGCTCGAGTGATGAAAAAACAAAAGATGAGCTTCTACCTCGGCCACAAGGTTACTTCTGTGAGTTCAAAGGGAAAGACTGTAACGGTAAAAGCAGAAGGCAAAAAAGGTGAAATAACATTGGAAGGTGATTACTGCTTGGTATCAGTAGGTAGAAGACCATATACTGATGGTTTAAATGCCGAGAAAGCAGGGGTTAAATTAGATGATAGAGGTAGAGTAGAAATCAATGAGCACCTACAAACATCTGTGCCGCATATATATGCCATTGGCGATGTTGTAAAAGGTGCTATGCTCGCTCATAAAGCTGAAGAAGAAGGAGTGGTTGTTGCAGAAACGCTTGCTGGACAAAAACCGCATATCAACTATAATTTGATTCCAGGCGTTGTTTACACCTGGCCGGAAGTAGCTGGTGTTGGTGCAACAGAAGAAGAACTGAAAGCAGCGGGCAAGGAATACAAAGCTGGACAATTCCCGTTTAGGGCTAATGGACGAGCTGTTGCTGGTATGGATTTAGATGGTTTTGTGAAAATTCTCGCCGACAAAGAAACGGATGAAGTTTTAGGAGCTCATATGATTGGTCCAAGAGTTGCCGACCTCATTGCCGAAATGGCTGTAGCTATGGAGTTTAGAGCTAGCGCTGAAGACATTGGCAGAATTTGCCATGCCCACCCTACCACTAGTGAAGTAACTAAAGAAGCTGCCTTAGCGGCAAGCGACAATAGATCAATTCATCAGTAATTAAGCCTGAACCTGAAGGCCATCCACTATGGCATTCAAGATTTTACTTGGACGCATAGCTTGAGAAGCCAAGTCATCTGAAGGAAAATAGTATCCATTAATATCTACTTTCGACCCCTGCACTTGAATGAGCTCTTCAACTATTTGCTGTTCATTAGATTTAAGCTGCTGTGCCAATGCAGTAAATTCCGATTTGAGTTCAGAATCTTTATCTTGTGCTGCAAGCGCTTCTGCCCAATACAGGGCTAGATAGAAGTGGCTACCTCTATTGTCAATTTCACCTAGTTTCCGCTGTGGGGATTTATTGTTTTCTAAAAGCCTTTCAGTGGCAATGTCTAAGGTCTCCGACAATATTGCCGCTTTATTATTGTTGTACTTTTCAGCACAATGCTCCAAAGAGACAGCAAGAGCGAGGAATTCACCAAGGGAATCCCATCTCAAATAATTTTCCTCTTCGAACTGCTGAACGTGCTTAGGTGCTGAACCGCCTGCCCCTGTTTCAAACAATCCTCCACCTTGCATTAATGGAACTATAGATAACATTTTAGCGCTGGTGCCCAACTCTAAAATAGGAAATAGATCAGTTAAGTAATCCCTAAGCACATTTCCACTTACCGAGATAGTATCCAAGCCCTGCTTTATTCTCTCAAGTGTATACTCCGTAGCTTTAACTGGCGACATGATATCTATACTCAATCCATCCAAATCATGTTCTTGTAAGTAAGTACTCACTTTTTTGATTATCTCTCTATCGTGAGCTCTATCTTCATCTAACCAGAAAACAGCTGGAGTGTCGCTTGCGCGAGCACGGCTCACAGCTAATTTTACCCAATCTCTAATGGGCTCATCTTTCACCTGACACATTCTCCAGATATCTCCAGCCTCAACTTCATGTGAAATTAAGGCATTTCCATTAGCATCACGAACTTCAACAATACCGTCTGCCGCAATTTCAAACGTTTTGTCGTGAGAGCCATACTCTTCCGCTTTCTGCGCCATAAGTCCAACATTAGGCACACTGCCCATTGTTGTTGGATCAAATGCCCCGTTCTTCTTACAAAAATTTATGGTTGCACTGTAAATACCGGCATAACTGCTATCTGGAATTACTGCTTTAGCGTCTTGCGACTTACCTTCCGCATTCCACATTTGTCCAGAATTGCGAATCATAGCAGGCATAGATGCATCTATAATTACATCACTGGGAACATGTAAGTTTGTAATGCCCTTATCAGAATTAACCATTGCAAGCGATGGCCCATGTTCAAAACATTGAGCTATTTCTTTTTCAATAGCAATTCTATCCTCTTCGTTCAACAAATTGAGTTTGTTTAATAAGTCTCCAAAACCATTGTTGACATTCACACCTACTGCTTTCAATTTATGGGCATAGTTAGAAAACACTTCATCAAAAAACACTTTGACTGCATGTCCAAAAATGATAGGATCAGACACTTTCATCATAGTAGCTTTCATATGCAATGAGAATAATACCCCTTCTTGCTTGGCATCTCTTATTTGCCCTTTTAGAAAATCTACTAATGCTTTTTTGCTCATGAAGGTAGCATCAATAATTTCCCCTGCTTGAAGTTCAATATTATCCTTTAAGACAGTCTTGCTTCCATCTTTGGCTGTGAAAACTATGCTAATATTTTGTGCTGTAGTCGTAGTAAGTGATTTTTCATTTGACCTAAAATCACCGGCGCTCATACTAGCAACATGAGATTTTGAATTAGGATCCCATTCACCCATAGAATGCGGGTTCTTCTTGGCAAAATTCTTAACTGCTTTTGGTGCTCTCCTATCAGAATTCCCTTCTCTTAAGACTGGATTTACGGCACTGCCTTTTACTCTATCATACCTAGCCTTAATATCTTGCTCTTCTTTAGAATCTGGATTGTCTGGATACTTTGGAATAGCGTAACCCTTAGCTTGCAATTCTTTGATTGCCGCTTTAAGCTGAGGCATAGAAGCACTGATATTTGGTAGCTTTATAATGTTTGCATCCGCTGTCTTTGCCAAATCGCCAAGCTGCGCCAATGCATCATCAACTGTTTGATCTTCACGGATATAATCAGGGAAAAGAGCTAATATTCTTCCAGCTAGGGAGATATCCTTGAGCTCTACCTCAATTTTTGCCTTTGCCGTAAAGGCTCTAATAATAGGCAAGAATGAATAGGTTGCTAATGCAGGAGCCTCGTCGGTTTTGGTATATATAATCTTAGTGTTCATCTTCTATTTTATAGCGGTTTCAATTGCGTTATCGTAAATACTTGCCAATTCAGATATAGACCCAATATTTTCTTCATCAATTATGGCGCTTGTTCCTCCAACATTTCCCAAAGCTTCGTATGGAATATCAAGGGTTGACTTAACTGCATCTAGCTGATTTGGTGAAACACTGATTACTGCTCTCGACTGTGCCTCTCCGCACCAATACGCATCTTTGCGCATTGAAGTTTGTTGATTCACAACAAATCCTTTTCCGCCGCTCATAGCGCTTTCAATTAAGCTAATCAATAGGCCTCCTTCACTTATGTCGTGCGCCGACTTAATTAAGCCACTCTTTATCAAAGCGCTTAAATTTCTTTGCAATGCAGCTTCTTCTTTTAAATCAAAATACGGGCAAGGAGAAAGACTTACCTTTTTAATCTTCGCCAAATATTGTGAACTGTGAATATCCTCTACAGCCTTTCCAAGCATAAGGATTACATCTCCTTCGTTTTTGAACGCTATAGTGGTAATATGACTTTCTTTTTCAATTACACCAACCATGCCAATTGTAGGCGTTGGGAATACAGCATTGCCTTTGGAGTCTTGGTTGTAGAAACTCACGTTCCCTCCAGTTACAGGAGTTCCAAATTCTTCACAAGCAGCTTTCATACCCATGATAGCATTTTTAAATTGCCAGTAAACACCTTTATCGTAAGGGTTTCCAAAGTTTAAGCAGTTGGTCACCGCGCTTGGAGTTCCTCCGCTACACACTATATTTCTAGCTGCTTCCGATACGGCTATGGCAGTTCCCTTCTCTGGGTCGGCGTGCACGTATCTTGAGTTACAATCTACTGTTAAAGCCAAACTTCTTTCGGTGTCTTTAATCTTAACAACTGCAGCATCACTAGCTTGATTAGTACTTTGGTTTATAGTTCCCACCATAGAATCGTACTGTCTATAAACCCATCGCTTAGAGGCTATAT
>CBDUMX010000134.1:0-6411 GCA_965368435.1 uncultured bacterium | reverse complement strand
CTAAATAGTTATACATAGTTTGATATTTCTCATTCCTAAGTGAGTTGCCTTGAGCGTAGGCCCAAGTGGTATTGCCTCTTGCGGCTCTAATCCATTCATTCTTCTTTGGTAATCTAGCTTGGATTTTGAATTCAGTATGTTCTTCGTTTAACTTGTTTGTTAGCCATTTACAATAAGCTTCAGCTTGAGCTTTATTAACGCCTACAAGTGGGTATTCATCATAGGCAGAGTGACTGAAATAATAAGCGCTCATTGGCTCACCATAATTGGGGTACCATACCAAAGTGTCTGGCAGTAGCTTAGCATATTTGCTTGCCTCATGCTTTTTAATATGGTTTAGAAATTCTTTATACTGCCCATTGCTCACTTCCGTTTGTGAAATCAGAAACCGGCCAACTGTATCTGTTTTTAGCACACTTTTACCCTCCTTGTCTATGTGATAATTAACTTCACCCAAAGGCACATAAGCATAGTCCTTTGCTAATTTTTTATATGTTTTTGGAAATTTTAGGGCAACTAAAGGAAGGCATAATAAGACAAGAAAACTCAGCTGTTTCATGCTGAGTTAACGATTTTATACTTGATGTATTATAACTTAATGAACTTAGAGCTAAAGCGACGATTATCACTAGTGTTAACTATAATTATGTACTCCCCTTTAGCCAGGCTGTTCTGAATTTCTAAATAGTTTTGACCGGGCTGTAAATGATAAGCATCTGATGAGAGCACTACTTGACCGTTCAAATTATATATCGCAATACTAGCATCCGATTGCACATCAGATTCCAATTGAATGAATATTGAAGATGTGCTGGGATTTGGATATAGTTCTAGCTTAGGCAAATCTGGCTCCTCAATTGAAACTAAGGTTCTGCTTTCTAAATCTATGAATTGGCTATTCAATAATGTGGATGTATTGAGATCGAAATAATTGACTTTTATAGAGTCTGTGAGGAGTTCATTGATATTTAAAAGTACTCCGTAACGCTCTCCTGGAAATATATATAAACTATCACTGTTCTCTTCCTGAGGTAGCGGTCGGCCGTCACTGGATACTATTTTGGCATTTGATTTAGGTGGGAAATAATAAGCGTTACCTAAGTATCCAATGTTCGCAAGGCGCAGATAAACGGTTTCATTCTGCTCCATGAGTACCTTCACATTATTTTCCTTTAGTTGTTGATCTGAATATCCATTTATAAGAAAATACTGGGGATTAAAAACTGGGAATGGCACAGGATTGTGCATAGATTGCGGATCGTGGTGATGATCTAGAATGCTGTCCTGATGCCAAAAAGTATCTATCTCAGAAGTCAAGAATGAAAATTCTCGGTCGTATTCATATCCATCAGTCCATGTTTTCTTTTCGCCATTTTTGGTTGCTATTATTACCAGACCATACATGCCTGCCTGTACGTGAACCGTTGAAGCAACATGACAGTGATATAAGTAGGTTCCCGGATGGGGGGCTTTAAAGTGATAAAAGCCGTGTTGCATATGCGGTATATCGAAAGACAAAGCTGGAACTCCGTCATTTTGCTGATCTACATCCAAACCGTGGAGGTGTATGGTATGCGGTGCTCCTTGAGATACATTCCAAAGGTCGATATGAACTGAATCTCCTTCATATGCAAATATGGTTGGTCCAGGTACATTGGGTTGTTCTCCCAAATCTTCTGCGAAACCAAATACTCTTATTGTGTCACCATTGGACACCACTTTCTCACCTAAAGTTCGAGCAATCAAAAACACATTTCTATCTGTCTGCGCAAGCGAGCAGATGCTAGCAAGCAGTATGACACTGAGTAAAAGATATGTTTTACATCTTCTCATTCAATTAGTATAGTGCTGAACATGCCATTAGGGTAAATATTGCCAGCGCTCACAGCTACAAGATTGTGATCGTGAACAGGGTATTCGCCTTTTTGATTTGCAACTAATTCCAAGACCAAAACTTCCATTGGATAAACAGGAAAAGTGTCCTTTTTACGACCAATATGTGCTGCCTCCTTGGATGAAGATAGTATGGTGCAGTGAAAGCCGTGAAAATGAAGTGAATGTATACTTCTACCAGTGTTTGTAATCACTATTCTTAGAGTATCACCTAGTTTACCATACACCCTAGCATTAGTATCTTGATTAATATGCGGGTTGCTTCTTGAGTTTATGGTGAAATAATCGGGATAGTATGCCGACCAGTCCACAGTTGTTTTGGCACTCAATTTCTCATTATACTCTTTCTGATGATCTTTTATGTTCCAATAAAAAGTTTTAGGGCTGTTTGCAGCATTTACTATTAGGGCAGTAGCTAGGCCCATATAAGCATAGTTAGCCGACTCAAGTGGGTCGTGGATAATGTAGACACCTTGCTCTTCGAGTTTAATGTCTAAGCTAGCAGAGTCGAAAGCATTAATAACAATACTTACCGACAATGCCTGAATGCTAAAACCATGTGCAATGCTGTCGGTATTGATGATATTGAGTTTTAAAGAATCACCAATCTTATAAATTAAACGGCTGTTTTCTTGGTTAAAAACCGAACTCTTGTTGAAAGCGTAATACGGAAATTCTAGACTGTCTACTGTTTCTAACAGGCCTGAATTAATATATAAATTGAGTCTGCTTTGACCGAAAGAGCTAAAGCAACAAAATAAAAGTAGAAATGAAAAGAGTTGTTTCTTAGCCCGCTTAAGCATTCGACTTAATTAAGCAATGATTACTTTTTTAGTAATTAAGTTGCCTTCTTCAGAGATCAATCTCAAATAATAAACACCTTTGTTTAAGCCAGTAAGGTCGAATTCTGAATTTTCTGATAATCCAACTTTAGGCGCTAAAACTGCTTCACCTATTTGGTTGTAAAGTGTTGCGGTATAATTACTTCCTGCTGGAAATTCTATCTTAATTTTCTCACTTGCAGGATTAGGATATACTTTAAAATCAGCAGCGCTAAGCTCTGGAAGACTTACAAAATTTCTGTAGGTAATATGGATGCTAATAGTATCTCCTCTGTTGATGTCTTTGGAATCATAAACATAGATTCTAACTTCACCTTCACCGTATTCTTTGAGGTTTACATTGAAGATTAAAAAACCTTCCTCGCCATTCTCCATAGCTGATTTAGATAAAAACGACATTTGTCCACCAGAAGGTAGACCAACATAGCATCCTCCATAATCACAAAGTGAATAAGTCCATTTTTCAGGAACAGTGTTAGAAATTCTTTTCCATTTAAAGGTAATGTCTTCAGGCTCTTGGGTTGCAAAACGAACTTCATAGGCCTGATAAGACGCTTCACCTACAACAGAAGTGATATGTTGTTCAGTGCTGAAGTTAAATGTTTGAGCTTCAGTGCTTAATGCAGCTAAAGCAATAAATAGAGAAAGTAATGTCTTTTTCATAGCCCTTTACTAAGAGAGCAAAGATAAGCATTTTAGATTATTTATAGATCTTTGGCTTGAGCAACCAATTCAGCTAAGTCTAGCACTTGAACACTATCTTCTTTATTGGCATTTTTTATTCCATCGCCAATCATGGTAGTGCAAAATGGGCAATTGGCTGATACAATGTTGGCATTGGTAGCAAGTGCTTCCTCTGTGCGTTCTATATTGATTTCCTTTTTACCGCTTTCAGCTTCTTTAAACATTTGTGCTCCTCCTGCTCCGCAGCATAAGCCGTTAGATTTACAGCGCTTCATTTCTACCAATTCCGCATCTAGGGCTTCTAACACTCGTCTCGGTGCTGTATAAACTCCGTTTGCTCTTCCGAGGTAGCAACTGTCGTGATAAGTGATTTTTTTACCTTTAAATGGACCTCCTTCAAATTGCAGTTTTTCCTCTTCAATTAGCTCTTGAAGCAGTTGAGTATGGTGGATTACTTCGTAATTTCCGCCTAATTCGGGGTATTCGTTTTTTAGGGTATTGAAGCAGTGCGGACAAGTGGTAACTATCTTGGTGATTTCATATGCATTTAATGTAGCGATATTGGCCATTGCCTGCATTTGAAACAAAAATTCATTACCTGCTCTTTTGGCGGGATCACCGGTGCAGCTTTCTTCTGTTCCCAATATGGCGTAATTAATGCCGACATGATGTAAAATTTTAACGAATGCTTTGGTAATTTTTTGAGCTCTTTCATCAAAACTTCCTGCGCATCCCACCCAGAAAAGCACATCTGGTTTTTCGCCTTTGGCGGTTAATTCTGCAACTGTTGGTACGTGTATCGCTTCACTCATCTTCTGTCAATTATGATATTGCTATCTTCTGCTTCTTTTGAGGGTTTTTTAATCTTATAAATAATGCTCGCCATAAAATATCGCTGCACCGCATTGTTTCTGCTTTCAATAAATCTATTTGATCCCCAATACCTCCAAAGGTTTTGATTTTTATTGAATATATCAACTGCTTTTATTCCAATACTCCATTTTTGTTGAGGGTCTACAGTCCATAGAACTTCAGATTGCAGCAGAGGAATGCTTCTTCTTCCTACCGCATTATTACTTCCGAAAATCTCAAGATAGAACTCACTCGACCATTCAAGTCGCTCAAAAGGGTTGAAAATAAACTCAACATCCAATTCTTGATAGACAAATCCGTTGTTTTTAACATCCGCAATTATTCCATACTCTTTAGTTAACGAATATTCAAGTTCTAAAGACCACATATCGAAATCATTAAATTGAATAGATGGTCCCATTGAATAATCCACGTTTTGTGCTCTTATATCCAGCTCATTTTGTAAAAAGAACGATTCTCTATAGTTGTAGCTTACATTAATTCCCAGCTGTGCTCTTATTGCTTTAACTGGCCAATTAAAACTACCACCGTGGTATGCTCCAAATGTGTTTTTATAGTTCTGAATTTCAGAAATGGTGTAATTGCTTTCTGTGGTGGTGTTTTTATTGGCCACGGGATTAACAGAATAGTGATTATATCCATAAAATGATAGGGATTTACCTAATCCAAACATTTTTCTGAAAGACCAATTATTGCTGTAATCCATGTAATTCTGAAGCTCAATATTCCCAATGGTAGTATTGTATGGATTGCTGGTGTTGACCACTGGCAACATCCGTTGAATTTGAGGTCGCTGCACCCTTGCTCTTACATTAAAATTGAAATTGTATTTATGGGGCTTATTGCTTCTAATAAATAGGAAAGGAATAAAGTAACTTTTATTAAAACTATATGTATAGGTACTGTCCGTAGTGAATGTTCGATCTTCAATGGTCTGATTGATTTCTGGAACAAAACGAATGGATGTGAAGGAATCTAATTGATAAATTATATGCGCAAAATATTCTATGTTCTGCGATTGTATGGTTCCAAAAGGGCTGTTAGATTGCATTACTTCTCCATCACTAGGTATCCAATCAAAGCTGTGGTTGTATTCACTTTTTAACCAATTTACTCCTGGTCTTAAACTCAGTTTTTTGCTGATTTCAAATTGATATGCACTCGTAAAAGCGATGGTTGCTTCTTTGGTTTTTAAATTCTGGTTTAGAAGTGGAGCTTCATTACTCGGATAAGGCAGTATGACTGAATTTACAGTATTGAAATATGAAGATTGGTCGTTTGTTAAATCAGAACCTCCTATGTACACCGAGCCCAAAAAATGATTAGCTGAATTCTTTTTGCTTTTTCTAGTCCAATGAAGCTTTGAAGCCATCCTACTGTTTCTATTCAATGCATTTTCCTTATTTACACCACTATTTATTACTTCTGGAAGCTGGATAAAATTATAAGTTAACCATGAATTATCGGCATTGCCATCTTGCATAGAATATTGACCTCTAAACACAAAGCGATTTAAGCTATCGGATTCATATTCTACCTTGGCACTGATTTGGTGATCATTGGTATTGCTGTTTGATTGCTCGATGTTTTCAGTAAATAAAGTATTTTCAGTTAAATATACTTCCGAACTACTTTCTCTAATCCCAACCGACTTCTCATTACTAACAACATAAGATAAATCGGTCTTCATGCCTTTAGTTGGTCTGAAATGTAGGTTAGCTCCAACACCCTTTCTCGTTTTAATTCCGCTATTCCACCAAGTGAAATTTTCACCGTGATTGAAAGGTTGTATCTCAAAACTCTGAAGAGTATTCATGTCTTGCCAACCGTATAATCGCTGGTCCACATTGTTTAATCCTCCAATAATTGAAAGTTGGGTATTGTCTTTAAAGAAGTTTATGTTGCCGTGCCCATTGTAGTACTCATCAGTGCCATAACCAGCTCGCAATGTTCCGAAGTAACCCCGTGTATGCTCTTCTTTGAGCACTAGGTTAATAACCTTTTCTCGCTCATTGCCATCTTCTCCCGTGAATTCATCATCATCGGTTTTTTTATCAATTACTTCTACTTTATCAACTATAGACGCATCTAGGTTTTTGGTGGCAGCTTCAACATTGCC
>CBDUMX010000133.1:0-6454 GCA_965368435.1 uncultured bacterium | reverse complement strand
CATAGGATTAGGCGCCAATTGAATATCGCCAACAAAGTGATTGTCAACTTGAGCTACTGATGCTGTATAATCAACAAGCTTAACATCGTCTATTATCAAAGTTGTATTTGCGGCAGCGGCAGTATTAGAAGAAGGTGCAATGAGTATATAGGCACTATCAGGTATTTCTGAAGTTCTGTATACTGATGAAATGTCGACTATTAAACGTTGCCAAGGATAAACCTGATTTCCACCTGCAATATTTGCTGAAAGTATTGTATCGCGCTTATTACTGTCAACATCCCACTTGCTTAAAAGTACATAAAACACGTAACGCTCATTGGCATTTTGAGGGAAGTACATAATTTGTGCTGATAAACTTGTAGGTCTATTAGCGTACGCAAATCTTTTAGTAGCAACAGACGGAACAACGGATGCATTTTGCATTAGAAGTAGATTATTGCCAAAGGTTGGAAGTTGATTCTCCGTTTGACCATTAATGGTTATAGAAACCGAGTTTAGTACTTGAGGAGAGCCATTGAGAACATCCCAATCATCTAGTTGATTGTTTGTTACATTTTCAAAACTGCCATTGGGTACAAGATCTTGAGCTTGTGAAAAAGCAGCTAATAAAAACAAGGATAAAATTGTTAAAGTAGATCGTAATTTCATGCTTACGAACTTAAGAAAAATGGGGATTTAGAAAGTCAGAACTTTCACATAAAAGTTTAAATCATCTTAGTCTTTAGGTAATCATCCACATTGTGGAACCTAAAATCAGGATATTCATTGAGCAGTTTATACGAAATATGACCACTCAATAAGGGTCTCGCAGCAGCTTGATTTAAATCTTTAGTCAGAACCCCTGACATGCTGCATTTATGTCCAGGTAAATAATCCAACACTTTGTTAGCTAATTGTAGTCTATTCATGAAGTCTGTACTTCCTACATGGTATATACCGGACTTTTTGTCTTTAGCCAATAAAGTACCAACTCTAGCAACATCATATGCCCATATAGGTGTGGCATATTGATCTTGAGGTAAATTCATATGCCATTCTCTTCCATCTCGTACATCATTGATGATTCTTATTATGAAGTTTTTCCCTCTGATCTCATCGCCATAAACATTGCCTATGCGCAGTATGATACCTGAATTTGGCAGCTCTCTTTGCATAATCTGTTCAACTTCTAGTTTGTGTTTGCCGTATACACTCAAGGGGTTAACTGCGTCAGTCTCAACATAGGGGCCATTTTTACCATCAAAAACATAGTCAGTGGATGTATAAACCAAGCTTGCATTGTATTTCCTGCATAGTGAAATAACATTAATAGCAGTTTGAACAGTTTTTTGATAACTCTCTTCAACATTTGCCTCGCAGTAATCAACATGAGCCAAAGCAGCGCAATGAACTATTACATCGGGCTTGAAACTATCTAAATTGTAATTCTTAGGGTCATCGATGTTTATAGCATCAAAAAAGACCGTATCAGGTGTTTCTAAAGTGGTGTGTGTCCCTACACATTCGTGTCCTTCTTCCTTTAAATGTGTCATGAAATTGCCTCCAACTAAACCAGAAGCTCCTATTACAAATACTTTCATTATTTTATAAAATCTGGGTGAATAGCATCTTTATCTGATAATACCGGTTGATTGGTCGGCCAACTTATACCAAACAAGGGGTCATTCCAGCGAATCCCTTTCTCTTTACCTGGAGTATAAAATTCTGATACCTGATAGAATACTTCACAATCTTCCTCCAGGGTTATAAAACCGTGAGCAAAACCTTCAGGTACATATAGCATAGTATTGTTCTTATCCGTGAGCTCAACTTGAATGTGCTGGCAATAGGTAGCAGAATCTTTTCTAATATCAATAATGGTGTCGAGGATTGCTCCTTTCTGGCATCTCATTAGTTTTGCTTCTTCAGCCCCATCAATTTGATAGTGCATGCCTCGCAGGGTATACTTGGGTTTTGAAATTGATAAATTGCTTTGAGGTAAAACAGTATTTAATCCATGTGCACCAAATTCATTAGCACAAAAGGTTCTAGCAAATGAACCTCTTAAATCAATAAAGGGCTCTAGTTCGATGATAAATGCTCCTTTTAACTTTGTTTCTGTAAATTTCATTGAGCTTCTAGTTTAGAAAGTCTGTGTTTTAAGGTTCGAAGTCGCACAAATTGATCTCCATCAAAATCTGCTTCTGAGAAATTGTGTTCTTTATACTTTTGAAAAAGCTCATTCATTCCTTGCTCCAAGTTGTACTCTAATTTGAATTCAGGTAGAACCTCAGCTAACAAATCAAAGTTCACTCTATAGTTCCTAGGGTCTTCACCAACTTCCCCAGTAAATACAATATTGGCTTCAGGGATTAAATCTTGAACAAATTGAGCTACATCTTTAACCTGGTAGTTTTCGCTATTACCGCCGATATTAATTGCTTTATTGTGAATTGCCTCTTTTGGGGCATGCATAAAGGCTACGAATGCACGTGCAATATCTTTACAGTGTATTAAAGGGCGCCAAGGTGAACCATCGCTCATTATTCTAATATCTCCTTTTGCAAAAGCGCATCCCAATAGATTGTTTACAACCAAATCAATTCTAAGATTTGGGGAATATCCATAAGCTGTCGAATTTCTGAGGTAGGCGGGAGTAAAAGTGTCACTCGCCATTTTTCTTACAGCTTCTTCCGTTGCTATTTTAGAGTGAGCATAGGCCGTTATCGGGTTTAATTCAGCATCTTCATTTAAATCTAGACTCGCACCCTTACCATAAACAGAACAACTGCCAGAGAATAGAAATCTAGGCACTCCTGCTGCTTTGGATAGCTTCGCCAAATTAATTGATCCTTCGCGGTTTACGCTATATGTCAAGTCTTCAATAAGATTGCCCATGGGGTCATTAGAAATTGCAGCTAAATGCATTACGCAATCATAACCACGCAAGTCATCCACACTTAAATTTCTATAGTCCATTCTTAAATCTTTTGTCGGCGATGGCATGTCATCCCAAGCACATCCCTCAAAAAGATCAATATCACAACCTGTTACTTCATGTCCTTCATCTAATAGGAGTTGAACCAAATGCGGTCCTATATATCCTCTATGTCCTGTTACAAATACTTTCATTTACCAAATTTTCCATTGGGCACCATTCTGCCACATCTTTTCTAAATCATTTTTATCGCGCAAAGTGTCCATACATTTCCAGAATCCATGGTGTTTATAAACAACAATTTCACCTGCTTTTGCCAAATCCTTCAGAGGCTGTTCTTCCCACATCATTTTGTCGGAACCATCAGCTATAAAATCAAAAACTTTAGGTTTTAGAACAAAAAAGCCTCCATTTATCCAATTGCCGTCGTCCTTGGGCTTCTCAGCGAAATTCAAAACCTCGTGATTCTCATTCATATCCAGAACACCAAATCTACTTCCAGGTTGTATGCCAGTCATGGTGCATACTTTATTTGAATCGCGATGAAACTTCAGTAATGCAGTGATATCAACATCTGCAACTCCATCTCCATAGGTTAACATAAAATCTTCATCGCCAATATATTTCTGAACTCTTTTTAATCTCCCTGCAGTCAAGGTTTCTAATCCAGTATCCACAAGAGTGATTTTAAAGTTTTCGGCATTGCTGTTATGCACTTCAACACTGTTGTTTGCAAGGTCTACAGTGCAATCAGTATTGTACATATAGTAATTGAGGAAGTAATCTTTGATGTAAGTCCCTTTATACCCTAAACATATTATAAATTCATTGATGTTATGAGCGGAGTAAATTTTCATGATATGCCATAATATGGGCTTACCTCCAATTTCTATCATTGGCTTGGGCTTGAGGTGAGATTCCTCTGAAATTCTTGTTCCTTTACCCCCTGCAAATAGTACAACTTTCATATGGCTTTATAAATCAAGTTTCGAACTTATTAATTAATGTTAAAATTCGAAGCTATTTGGTGAAATTTCCTTTTTTTATTGACGAAAAAGTCAAAAACCATACTTCTATTATATACTCCTTCGGTATTAGGTGTTGGTACCCAATGAGCTTTTGATGCTCGTCTATTTTTTGTCCATTTTCTCAAGTGAATTAGAAATTGAACATCTGCCCAAACAATGGCTTTAAATTCTGTAGTATTCCTTCCAAGCAAAGCTTTGGTTGCCGCAATTACATCCAAAATCAATCGCATTCCTATACGCGGAAGTAATTTACTGCTGGGCAAGTTTTTGTACATCATAATCAGATTGTTGCGGAAGTTGTGATAAATCTTTTCAAAGCTTCCATACGATATGATGCTTCCTCCAACATGGTATACGACAGCTTCGGGAACAACTTCTATACTATAACCAGCATTGTGAATGCGCCAACAGAGATCAATTTCTTCCATATGGGCAAAGAAATCATAATCCAGCCCTCCGAGCCTATGATATAGTTCTGCTCGTACAAGCATGCAAGCACCTGAAGCCCAGAATATTGGCATTATAGTATCATATTGATTATTATCTTTTTCAACTTGGTCAAATATTCTCCCTCTACAGAAGGGGTAGCCATATTTATCGATAAATCCTCCACTTGCACCAGCATAGTCGAATATTTCAGGTGTATTATAATGTAAAAGCTTAGGCTGGCATGCTCCAAGATTCGGATTAGCTTCCATGCGTTCCATTTGAAGTGTTAACCAATTTGGCGTCACTTCTACATCTGAGTTCAATAAAACATAGTATTCAGCATCTATATGCGGTAAAGAACTGGTATATCCACCTGTGAATCCGTGGTTTTCATAAATCCTGAAAATTTTTACTTCAGGAAAATGTGTTTCAACATAGCTTACTGAATCATCTGTAGATGCATTGTCAACATAAACTAAATCAAAATCGTCGTAGTCGGTTTTTAGCACAGAAGGGATGAATTTTTCTAAGTAGGAGCGACTGTTGTATCCCAATAATACTACCGCCACTTTTTTACATTTGATGCCTTGTTCTGTACTCATCTAAGATGGTCGCAATATAAAAATTGTATAAGACTTGAATGCTATCATAATAGATGATTAATTTGGAGAATAATGAATATTACTTTAGGCTCTATACTAATATTAGTAATTGTTTTTCTCATTCTAAAATTTGCCACCAAATTTATTATCAAGCTTGTTGCAGTTATAGTACTCATAGTTCTTGCAGTAGGTATAATGTATTACAAGTCTTGGGGGCCATTCGAAAAAGACCTTATTAGCTTGGCAGAATTAAAAAATAAATACTGTGGAGAGGATGGAGATGAAGACATCTGCGGTTGCATAGTTAAACCCTTAGAAGCCGATATTGATATGAGGTTCGATGATAAAGAAAGGGAAGCTTTAGAAGCGGACAAATTAAAGTCCATTTACGCTATGCAAAAAAGCTTATCGAACAATAAAACAGAATCTCTTGAGTGTTTAGCCGCCAAAGGAGCGGAAGAAAAATATGAAGAATTTCTAAAAGATTTTATTCCGATAGAAAATGACAAAATTGATGTAATACTTGAGCAGTTTAAAAAAGCTGGCGAGAAAGTTGAAGGAGCTTTCGACTCCCTTAAAAATGGTAAAGATTGGATTGATGAGAAATACTAATATTTCAGGATTCTCTTATTCACTATACCAGTCTTGTTATAAATTCAGAATAAAGATAAACTTCTAGGAGTGCGAACAACTTGAAACGTACTTAGGCCAAGCCTAAAGCGTGCTTTAGTTCACTTACTTGACTTTCCCAAAGCATACTCATTTCTTCAGCTTCATCTTCATCACAGTAATCAGTGATTACCAATCCAATGTCGCCAGTTAATTCATCTTTAGTGATTTCAAACTGAAAGTATTCATCAGCTCCACCGTTCGCCCATTTAAACTTGATGTATTTGCCGTTAACGCGCTTAACCAGTTCAGCCTCATTTGCATCACCATCCCAGAAAAAGATGTAACGCTTACTACCCTTTATATTGACATCATCACAGAACCATTCCACTAATCCAGACGGAGTAGAAATGTATTGAAATAAGATGGTTGGTGAAGACTTTATAACAAATTCTAATTCTAGTTTCTTTCGTTCCACAGTGCTCATGATTTAAGAATTTTCAAATAAAGTATTTTTTATCAAATAAACTATTTAAGTGCTCTATTTTTGAAGCCTTTATGTTGAATCATTTAAGGGAATATAGAAGTTTCTATCTGGTAGCATTGCTATTTATACTTTTGGGTCTAATTGGGATGTTGACTTTAAGCAAAGGTCAAATTACAGTAGGCATCAATGGTGCTCATAATGCAGTCTTCGATTTTCTTTTCAAATACGTCACTAAATTAGGAGAAATCTGGGGAGGAATCCTTGTAGGGCTTGTACTCATTCTCTTTAGACCCTTGAAATTCTTTTATATATACTTAATTGCTATCAGCATTTCTTCTATCTCCGCCCAATTGTTAAAAACTCAAGTATTTTCAGATAG
>CBDUMX010000132.1:0-6524 GCA_965368435.1 uncultured bacterium | reverse complement strand
TTGATTTCATGTTTACTTTCAACTGTTTGGAAACAATGTCAGTAACTTTCCCAACCAAACCGAGAGAATCAACTCCCGAGATTCTTACCGCGGCTTCAAAAGATTCTGAAGGTTGTGCATCTTTACCCCAACGAGCTTTAATTATTCTATAACCGTACTTAGACATTAAGTTGACGGCATTTTTGCAATTGGTTCTATGCACTTTTATTTCTCCCTGAACCGTAATAAAACCAACCACTTTATCGCCAGGAATTGGCGCACAACATTGCGCAAAAGAATATTCTAGATCTACGCTATCATCGCCAAGGATAATCTCATCATCAGATCGTTTTGCTTTAGCATCCGGCTCTTTGGGTCCAACGCCAGCTTTGTGAGCTATTTCATCATCAATTAGAATATCCTTAATCTTGATTTTCTCTTTGTCAATGCGCTCTGTACCAATTTGGTAGGTTAATTCAAGTTCATCTGGAAGTTTATAATACTGCAGCAGCTTATTGATATTCTCAACATTATAATCGTAGCCGGAGTTTTTAAATTTCCTTTGCAAAGCCTCTTTACCAAGAGATGCTATAGCCCTCTTCTCATCTTTTAAACTTTGCTTAATTTTAGTCTTAGCTTTTGCGGTTACTACAAAATCAAGCCAATCTTTATTTGGCTTTTGTTTGTTCGATGTTAAGATTTCAACCTGATCGCCATTTTTCAATTCATAGCTCAATGGCACCAATTTACCGTTGAGTTTAGCCCCAAGGCATTTTGCCCCTATTTCCGTGTGAATTTCAAAAGCAAAATCTAAAGCTGTGGCACCTTTAGGCAGTTTCTTCAAATCACCTTTTGGAGAGAATACAAATACCTCTTCTGCAAAGAGGTTCATTTTAAATTCATCCACAAAGTCAAGTGCGTTGCCTTCTTGGCTATCTAATACTTCTCGAATTCTTGCAACCCAATCATCTAAACTAGTTTTCCCCTCACTAGACTCTTTGTATTTCCAATGGGCGGCATATCCCTTTTCAGCAATCTCATCCATCCTACGGGTTCTGATTTGCACCTCAACCCATTGTCCCTTTGGTCCCATAACTGTTGCGTGCAAGCTTTCATATCCATTACTTTTGGGTATTGAGATCCAGTCTCGCATTCTGTCGGGGTTTGGCTTGTAAATGCTCGTGATAATGGAATAGACATTCCAGCAGTCCATCTTTTCATCTTCGGGCTCGCTATCCAATATTATACGAATTGCAAACAGGTCATATACATCATCAAACTCTAAATTCTTTTTTCTCATTTTACTGAGAATACTATGGATAGATTTTGATCTTCCTTTGATATCAAACGGGACTTCTAAATTCTCCAACTCAATTTTTATTGGCTTTATAAAAGATCGTATATAGCGGTTTCTCTGTTCTTTAGTAGCATTCAGCTTTTGCTTTACCTCTTGATAGACAAAAGGCTCCATGTACTTTAGGGAGAGGTCTTCCAACTCCGTTTTTATTGCATATAATCCTAATCTATGAGCAAGAGGCGCGTATAAAAAGCTTGTTTCCGAAGCTATTTTCAGTTGGCCTTTATCAGACATATGCTCAAGAGTTCGCATATTGTGAAGTCTATCGCATAGTTTTATAAGAATAACCCTAACATCATTTGCAAGAGTGAGCAACATTTTCCTGAAGTTTTCAGCTTGCGGAGATGATGTTTCAAAAACTCCGGAAATTTTAGTCAAGCCATCAATAATGTCTGCAACTTTATCTCCAAATTGCTCTCGAATCTCATCCAGTGTAATTGCGGTATCTTCAACTACATCGTGCAGAAGGGCGCAAACTATAGAAGTTGTACCTAGGCCTATTTCTTCTGCTGCAATCCTTGCAACAGCTAGTGGATGATAAATGTATGGTTCACCAGATTTTCTGCGCATTCCTTGGTGGGAACTCATAGCAAGTTCGAATGCTTTTCGAATCAAATAAACATCCCCTTTTTCACGAGACCATTTTGAAACTCTCAGCAGTTGCCTATACCTATTTACAATTTCTTTATTTTCCGCAGTATCATCCATTAAGAAGAATGCTTTAACGCACGAAATTAGCCAATTTTAGTGAAGCACTGGCTCTTTGAAACTGATAAAATTCAAGAATTATTTACTATCTGAGTAAGTTCAAAGTTCCCTGATAGTTGAACGATGTCCCTGCTTTGTTTTTAAGGTCGATATTGTAGATATAAACGCCGGATTGACTTGGCTTTCCGAGATAATTTCCATCCCAACCTTCATTGATATCTGTTGTTTCGAAAACTTTCTGACCAAATCTATTGTAAATCCTTATTCTAAATTCAGAGGTATTCACACTGACAGCTCTGAATTTATTATTCTCATTAGGTCCTTTGTGATTTGGAGAGAATGCATTGGGAATGAAAATTAGAATATCAGGTACAACTATAATCTCTTCGCTTGCACTATCTACACAGCCTTTATTTGATGATGCTCTTAATTGAATGAGATACCTTCCAGTATCAAGTGGTAATTCTAAGATTGGATTTATTTCATTTGAAAATACCGTGTTTAGTCCACCTTTGCTATAAGACCATGTATAATCAATCTGTCCCTCTGCCACAGAAGAATAGTTATAAAGTTGAATTTCGCGGTCTGAAACACTGAGTATATCTTCAGTATTAAAACTGAATGCAGCAATAGGCGGATGATGTAGATGATATAATTTCTTGTATGTCAGTGAGTTATTACATCCAGTAACATCATTGATCTGAACTACTAAGTCATATATCCCCGCTTTTGGAAAATTATAATTAATGTTTTCACCTGTACCAAGTTCACTGCCAAATACGGATTCAATTGAGTAGTGAATATTTGGAGAAACCCCGTCGCTTAAGGTTAATTGTTCATTCAGTTGATAAGGGAAACAAGCATCTACAGCATTTGGTTCCAATATTTTTGGTAATGGATAATAAGCAACTGAGATTGATTTAATGTCACTTGGGCAGTTTGCAAGTGATTTTGCTTCAAAAGTCAACTCTATGCTTTTAGATGCTAAATCACAGTTCTGTGGTTGGTAGCTAGCTCTTCCATTCTCAAGATTTACAGTTGCTCCACATTGATTGGTAATAATACTCGACCGTGCGTCAGTTGTATAATTAAACTCAAGAAGTTCTCCTTCACATAATTGAGAAGGGATGTTTGATAGACTAATTGATGGCGACTCGATTACGGAAATCTCTTTACTCTCAGTAAATGCGCATTGCCCATTATTTGCTGTTAGTATCACTTGATGTGTTCCCAATCCTATAGACGGATCAAATGAATTGTTTAATACCCCGCTTCCCGACCAGTTACCAGGAGTATTTGCACTTAATGCTATAGGCGTAGAATTTACACAAGCTTCTGCAGGCAGATTAAAACTCATATCTGGCTTGCAAACCACTTCCAAATTGAAACTATATTGAGCATAGCAGCCAAAAGCATCATAAGTATAGGTTAAACTATAAGTGCCACATTTAGCAGGTGTGAATTTCTGTCCTTCTAAGAATTCTGAACCATCCATAGAAAACCATCCTCCACCTGGAGTATTTAGTTGTAGGAACTTATTCAAATCAAACTGATTCGTTGACTGACAAACTTGTGTTTTACCATTAGTGGTTATTTGCAATCCTTGGTCAACTCGCAACCAAGATGTATCAGATGTTATACAACCATTAGATCCAGTATTAGTTCCAACAATAGTATAGCTACCTACCCCTAGTGTTTGTACATCAATATCAGCATACGGGTGGTTGCCTATTATCGCATTGCTGTGATTCAAGACTTCCCAACCAATATTTTCTGGAGTGAAATGCAAGGGTTCTAGTATAGAATTAGATAATCTAAAGTTGTTGCTTGCGCCGCACATTACCACGTCCTTTGTAATCAGTTCAGGTGATTTGAGTACATTGAGAACTTTAGTCACTGAATTTGTACATTGAGTAATTCCATCTGTATACTCATATGTTAGTCTGTATGTGCTGTTTTGATTAGGTAATAAGGTCAAATCCACCCGATTTCCAATGATATTTACATCTTTTGATTTCCAATTTCCGTTTAGCGGACTAGGATTTTGATCACTTAGTATAAGTTCTCCAACACTGTGGCATTGACTGCTGAAATCATCAAAACTCACTGCCGGAAGAGGGTTTACAAGTAAGTAAGTAGAATCTTTCAGCTCACATTTAAGAGATGAATATTCCAATGTATAGCTAAAGTTTAATTTACCTTGAAATGCATTTACCTTTAGAGGGGTATCCGTTCCGATTACAAGCCCCTTGGCTAACCAACTTACTTCTGTTAATGCGTATGCATTCTGCTCTAAACTCAAATTGGTTTGATCACCTTGGCAATACTCTGTCTTGCCTTGAAGTTGAGCCGGACTAATGGCGGAGTTTCCTAAATTATCCACCATAACAGTCTCAGTGCTAATGCAAGATTGATCTGAAACAAATTCGAGACTATAGATTAAGCTCTGGGCTTTATAATTGGTATACAATGTACTGCTACCAGCATTAAGTTTCTCAAATACTTGATTTGACTGAGCATCAAAGACTCTCAAGTTTGCCTCGCCATTAATATCAGAATTAATACTGATCTCATTATTACCACAGAACAGGTCATTAACTGTTAGATTAATTCTTGCTTTGGGGTGTATAACAATTTTTATAATTCTATTTGCTTCACCTATAGAAGGACAATTATTATCTCGGGTATTTATGGAAATAAAATGCTCTCCAACCATACTAGAGTCAGCTGTACCGTAAAGCACAAGTTCTCTGTATGGCGCTTGACTAATTGCCGACACAGAATCGGCAATATTTAATGCCTTATAGACTGAGAATTGCACGCTATCTGTATCCGCAGCACCAATCTGTATTGAAATATTTTCTCCTTCACAAAAAGTATAAACATCATCTGCTATAATTCTCGGAATGTTGTTTTGTTGTGATAAGACAACAGCAATTACAATATCCCTTCGTATCACGCTAACTAATTTCCATGTACCATTGTCATTATGCCATTGTTCGATTTTCAAGACTTTAGTTCCTATATCACCGTGTTGACTGGGCGTATAGATCATATTACCATTTCTAGCATTGAGGTAAATACCTTGTGGTATGCTCAAATTCGGATTTGGGTTACAATCGCCAGATGGACAATATGGGCTAATAAATTTTGTACTCGAGAAATCAGCTTTATAAGCTATGGCAGAATTTTGCGATTTTAAAGGTTGGTCCCAACTATAACTCAAAGAATCTTGAGCCACTGAGGCAAATACTCCAGCATTCTCATAAACTGGATCACCAGCTTTATACAAAAATTGTGGTTGGTTACCAAACTGAGGCGAACTTGAAGGGTTCACCCATGGATTGATATAGGCGTAATTATAAAGGTTTGCACCATCAACCATAGTATTGAGGTCGTTGCTTCTATCAGAAATCGAAATATAGATCTCAAATCCACACGACTGATAGGATGAATAGTTTTCAAAATCAACGGTACCTCTGTAATAATGAGCTTCAATACCGTGGTTAAAGCTCGGGTTTGACTCACAAGCACTTCTGTCAGTCGGACAAATCTTGGTGATGTTTTCGTATGACAGCTTAGTTAAATATATAGTACCTATGTTCTGATTTGGGCTTGAACAGCTGCTCTGAGAGGCCGTGCGCAAATATGCTGCTGAAAGGTCAGAATGGTTGGAGTTTGATGATCCTCCTCCGGTTCCCCCTAATTTTGACCCATTGCAGTCTCTATAAAGAGTAACATTAACTTCATACTTATTACCGTCGAGGTATTTATAAGTGATTTCCCCACCTAAAAGATGATCTGCAAAGGATTGCATGCAGAATAACAGGAGTAATATGGAAGTTAATTGACGCATTGAGCTATGTAAACAAATATAGGGAAAAGAAGTACTAAACTCTTTTCCCTATATATCATAAGTTTGACAATTTTTTAGCGAATAAGTGTTACAGTTCCTGTGTAGGTATAAACCTCATCGTTTAATGCTACCACCTTTAATTGATAAGCATAAACGTCTTGTTGGCAATCTAGACCTTTGTAGGTACCATTCCATTGTTCTTCTTTATCAGTGGTTTGGAACATAATCTCACCCCATCTATTGAAGATGATAAGTTCCATAGATTTCTCTCCACTAATTATCGCTTTAAAGTCGTCATTGTCTTTTGGACCAAAGCCGTTAGGTGTAAAGGCATTTGGAATATATACAATCAAATCAGGACCAACTACCACCGGATAAGTGAATGAATCAACACATCCGTAATTAGTTTCAACTACCAATTTAACATTATATGTAGCAGTATCCTTATTATATTGAGTTGCAGGGTTCTGGTCAGTAGACACCTCTGGCTTAGCAAATGGACTACCGAAATCCCAATCCCATGAAGTAATTATACTTCCAAGCTCGCTGCTAACAGTACTTTGATCAGAGAACTTAAACTTAGGCAATGCCGCAGTTGTAAAGTTATTAGGATCTGGAGTAAAG
>CBDUMX010000131.1:0-6531 GCA_965368435.1 uncultured bacterium | reverse complement strand
CGCTCAATGTCAATGAATTTATCTTCCATCCCTCAGTTCAAAGTTATAAAAGCAATACGAACTTGTTCATTTTAATGTTTGAAGTTTTTAACATTAAAGTTATGAGCCTCATATGATTAAGCTTAGTGAAAATTGAATTTTTCCACCACTATTTCAGCAATTCTCGGATCTTTCTTGGCATACTTGATCAATATCTTTCCGTTTTTTAAGACAATAGGGAAACCATCTCGGCGATTTTTGCGTTTAGCATATTCTTTTCCTTCCACAGTATAGATATATACCAATTGACCTTTGCCATTTGAGGTTTGCAAGATATCAGCTAAATAGTACTCATAATCATAGTTCAAATAATAGTTCTTTCTGTATTCATTAACACCATAAATTGAAATAGGCCCAAAGAGCAATAGACCTACCAATAGAGTGGCTATCCATTTTTCGTAATTGAACTTGATTACATTGTCAACAGATCGCACCCAAAAGTAGGTGTAAATTTGACTGCTGAGTAAGGCCATAGATGCAATAAACAAAGCAACTCCTAAAAGGCTGTAAAGCCTTTCATAACCCGGGAATAGAACAAAGTAATTATTGTAGATAAGGTATAAACCTTCAAGGCTTAGCAATCCCAGTATAATCAATCTATACTTTAGAGGGAACAGAGAGGTGCTCTTCAAATATTTCTCCTTTTCCCTCAACTTCTGTTTTTCTTCCATTTTGCGACGTCGCTCCGCAATATTTAAAGGATTCCAATTGGATTCTTGCTCTTTAAGCCTTTGAATTTCAACAATATAGGCTAATTTTAACTTGAGGTCATATGCCGTTTTGCTGTCTTCGTTTGTCAAGACATCCTTAGCTTGATTTAACCATTTTGCTATCTCTGTGGCTTCCTCGCTAGAATTGAGGTCGGGATGAAATTGGCGCATCTTATCCTTGTATGCCACTTTAATTTCCGCAATGCTTACATAATTTTCTATGCCCAGTATTTTGTAATAGTTGACCATTTAAAAGATTCGGCAATATAAATAACTCAAAAAGGAAGAATAAATTGGCAATGGCATTTAATTTGAACTGAAAATATTAAAGATTTACTATCGTTTTAATTATTTGAGATTAATATCCTTCATATCAAGCCTACTTATTGGCCTATTTGTATTCAGCCAGAATTTGGATAAAACAGTGCATCATTTTGGAAAAGTTCAAGCATGGAACAATCCTACAGCAGAGTTTATTTATACCAATACCAGCGGTACTAGGCAATATTTTTTGCCGATTGCTTATATGAATGATGTCTCAGTAAGTTTTGAGAAGAGCGAACTGCAGGCTGGTGAGTCGTGTAAGATTTTTGTGAATTACTACACCGAAGAGTTTGGTTCCTTTGAGAGAAATGTAGAGATTTATGTGAACACTTTATATGAGGCAGTGCAGCTAAAGATAGACGGTAAAATTGTTTCGTTTCACCCCGATGCATATACCTATTGTCCAAGAATAGAAAATAGTTCAATGCAAAGTTCCACTTTCAGCAAAGAGATAGTGGTAGTGGATTCGGCTTCTGGACTTGCACTATCTGATTACGGCTTAAGGATTAAATCTAACAGCAAATCAATGACTAAAGCTATAAGAGATAAAGATCTTAGTAAGAACAATAGCTATTCACTACAGGCATTAGAGCCAAATCTATATCAGATTATTGTTTTTAAAGATGGCTATCGCACAGCTGAACAAACAGTATATGTCAACAGAAATACAGCCGTAATTAGAGTGGAGTTGACACGATTAGAGCAAGATGAGGTGATTGATTATGAAGACTTAGAGGAAGAAATAGTGCATGAATACGAATTTGAGGAAGATGTAGAAGAAGAAGTAGAAGAAATAACAGAAGAAATAGTTTTAGAAGAAGTTTCAGATACTACAGACAATAGCGTGGCATTAGTTACTGATACTGCTCAATTTAAAAAGGACGGTACGCTCAACGACGCTGTGTTTAATTACAACCATATCATTTTTGTTATTGATGTATCTACTAGCATGAATAAAGATGAAAAACTTCCTTTATTGAAGTACAGTATGGCTGAGCTTATAAAAGTTTTGAGACCAGAAGATAAACTGACAATAATCAGCTATTCTACAGAAGTAAATGTTTTGGCCCAAGGTATTAGCGGCTCTAATAAACAAGACTTGCTAAATATCATTTTAAGTTTGGAGGCTAAAGGACAATCATATGGTTCTGAAGCTCTTGAAAGAGCATACGAAATTGCTCAAACTAAATTTATAGAAGGTGGAAACAATGAAATCATACTCGCCTCTGATGGTTTGTTCAACTCTGTAAATTTTAAAGAAAAGAAGGTCTATAAAAATGCGAGAAATAAGTATAAAACCGATGGTGTTAGATTGTCTACAATTGCGTTTGGACGATCAAAACCTGCCATTGAGTTTATGAGCACCGCTGCCCATAGTGGAGGAGGGTCTTTCATTAGGATTCCCGATGAACAAACAGCAAGGACCATATTGGTTGAGAATATCTTAAGTCATTCCAAAAAATCGAATTAATTTCTTTTTTGAAAACTAAAATGAATGAAATGTGCACATTTGTGTCATGAGTTCATATAAAGAATCAATGTTAAAAGAGGGAAGTCTAAAAGGCAAAGTAATTTGGGTAACAGGAGGTGGAACAGGTTTGGGAAAATCCATGACAAAATACTTTGTTTCACTGGGAGCAAATGTGGCTATATCTGGTCGAAGAGAGGAAAAACTCATCGAAACTCAAAATGAAATTTCAAAATCACAAATTCTACCTGTAGTATGTGATGTAAGGGAGTACGACGAAGTTGAAAGAGCGCGACAAGAAATAGTTGAGCACTATGGAAAACTCAATGGACTCGTTAATAATGCTGCAGGCAATTTTATCAGCCCAACCGAGCGTCTTTCTCATAGAGCATTTGATATTATTATAGATATAGTATTGAAAGGGACCAAGAATTGCACGCTGAGCTGTGGCAAGTATTGGATTGAGAATAAAATCAATGCCAATGTTTTAAATATAGTTACCACTTATGCATGGACTGGCTCTGCATTTGTTGTTCCATCTGCAAGTGCTAAAGCAGGTGTTTTGGCAATGACAAGATCATTAGCCGTTGAATGGGCTAAATACGGAATTAGACATAATGCCATTGCGCCGGGGCCATTTCCTACCAAAGGAGCTTGGGATCGACTTTTCCCTAAGGAAATGTTAGACCGTATAAAACTAGAAGACCGAATTCCTTTAAATAGAGTTGGCGACCACCAAGAGCTTGCCAACCTTGCAGCATATTTGATGTCGGATTATTCTGCTTATATCAATGGCGAGGTAGTTACCATAGATGGAGGAGAATGGCTTCAAGGGGCTGGACAATTCAACCAAATGCAAGCCATAAGTCAAGAAGAGTGGGATATGATTGAAAAAATTGTTCGTAGCAACCAGAAAAAGAATTAAAGCTATAATTTTACACCCACTAAAAAACTATGAAATTTTTGTTTGCTCCTAAGCGCTTTCTGACGAGCTTACTTATCCTTGCATTTGTTGGTCTAACTATTAATTCCTTAACTTATTCTGGTGGTCCGCCCGCTGGATTGACTAATGCACCAGGAGAAGCAGCCTGTACTCAGTGTCATAACTCATTCGCCTTAGATAGTACGAGCAGTAACCTCAATAACTTAAGCCTCAGTGGTAATTTTACAGGTGGGGGGTATATTCCTGATAGTACCTACACTATGACTCTATCCTATAGCGAAAGTGGAGTTTCAAGATTTGGTTTTGAACTCACTTGTTTAAATAGCTCACATGCCATGGCTGGGAGTTTCACTAAAACTAGCAATGCAACAAATAAAGTGACTACAACCATTTACGGAGGGACTAGAGAATATATGCAACAATCGAGTTCTGGGAACTCAGGTTCGGGAACTATATCATGGACTTTCTCTTGGACTGCCCCTAGCAGCAATGTAGATACTGTATACTATTATGTTGTGGTAAATGCAGCTAATAGTAATAGTGGGACAAGTGGTGATAGAATTCGCTTTAAGAAATTTAAAATACTACCTTCAACTTTGCTGCCTGTGGCTACAGCTACAGCAGATACCAATGTCATTTGTTCAAATTCTAACCTACAGTTTTATGGGAATAGTTCTGATACAACAAGCACCTATTCATGGTCATTTCCTTTCGGGAATCCATCGAGCTCTACTGCTCAAAATCCAGTGGTTACCTACAGCATTCCAGGTGCGAAAAATGCCATATTAACGGTGACCAATAATAAAGGTGTTTCTAAACCAGATACAGTATCTATTACAGTTAAACAAAATGCTACGGCTTTCATTAGTGGAGGAAATAGAACCTTCTGCGAAGGTGATTCAGTTCAGCTCGTTGCGAGCTTTGATCCTAATTCAACCTATTTATGGAATACTGGCGCTACTGGCAATATTCTATGGGCAAAAGATACAGGTGAATACCAGGTGACAGTTACAAAGAATGGCTGTGAAAGAAGCAGTAATATTATTAAGTGTTTCTTCTATGCTAAACCCGTAACCAGTCTCACTAGCGATGCTAGTTCCAATGGAGATACTAGTTGCGCTGATAATGTAATCATGCTGGAGGCAAGTGCTGGCTTCGACAGTTTTTATTATTATGCCAATGGTGTTGAGATAGGTAGATCTGATACTAATTTTTTCGCTACTACATTTATGGAAGAAACTACTTATGGGGCAGTTGTATTGAATTCCAATGGATGTAAAAGCGATACGGCTTATTATACCGTTTATGAGGAAGAAAAACTTGTTGGTCCAACAATAAGTTGTGGAGTTACTAGTCCATCAAGCGTAGAATTTAGCTGGAATACAGATATTTATCACAATGGATTTGAAATTAGCATAGATTCTGGCTCAAATTGGATTAGCCCGAGCAGCGGAGCTACTGGAAATACACATGAAATAAGTGGTTTAAATCCTCAACAAGAAGTAGCTATTTGGGTGCGAGCCTTTGATAATCCTCCTTGCAATGTAAGTGAGATTTCAAAAGCTACATGCACCAGCGATACCTGCTTGTTGTTTGATGTCAGCTTGCAATTTAACTCATTAGTGTGTTTAGGAGATACAGTTCAAGTTACCGTTAGAGGTTTATCAAATGCCTCGTATTCTTTGAATTTTGAGAACAATGGAGCATTTACAGATACCATATTTAGCTTCTCACCTAATATTACCAAATGGTATCGATTAGAGATATTGGATTCCAATAACTTGGTTTGTCCAGCTACGGTATTCTCTCTGCCAATTCAGGTAGATGAAATGCCGAAAATCAATTTAATGGCTGATAAAGATTTAGCGGTTTATTGCAAAGGTGATTCTGCAGAGTTTACAGCTAATGATAGCATAAGTTCATTTGATTGGTACTATAATGATAATCTTGTTCAAAGTGGATCAAATAATAAATATGGCAAGGTTGCTGTGACAGCTGGAGATAGTGTTTATGTGATAGCCATGGAGGGTGTTTGTGTTGATACGAGTAGACTCATATATTTAACGGAACTACCTGTGCCAAATGCAGATTTTACATTTAGTCGCGATGCATCGGTTTATTCATTTACTCCAGTTGACAATACACATGCTAGCTATGATTGGGATTTTGGTGATGGATCTACTAGCACGGACATGAATCCCACACATGACTTTGCGAATAAGGAAGGTGAAACGGTAGATGTTAGTCTTAGGGTGACTACAGATAAGTCCTGTGTTGCCGACTCTGTGCAACAGATTGATCTTCCAAATTTCTCTTCTATAGAGCAATTAAATGCATTGGGAATACAGCTATACCCTAATCCAGTGCAAGATCAATTAACAGTGATGAATAAAGCTGAAAACAGTATTGCAAGCATCAGCGATATTATGGGTAAACAGCTATTAGAAATGGAAGTGGTAAATGGAATCACACAAATAGATCTTAGCCATTTAAAAACTGGTGTTTATCAGATTAGTTTTGTGTTTGACAATAAAACTGTAACACATAAATTCTTTAAGAATTAATGCAATAGGGTTCTAGAACCAGTTTTTAAAGGTGCATTGATAGCAGGTAATGAATCCGTTGCTATGAATGCACCTTTTTCATTTAATGTGGGTCTATCAGCTCTCACCCAAGCCGTATACCAAAATGAACTAACTAAATGCATTGCGTTTAACATTCTTGTTTCAACCATGCCGTTTAACGCGCTGTGATATGCTTCACAGAATTCAGGACTATATACCTTTCGCAAGCGATTGTTATAATTTTCAAAAGAGTATTTATTAATACCAAACTCCTCACTTAATATACGTTCAAGTTGTAGTACATCATCCAAAAGGCTGTGACTTTTTGCTATACAAAGCCAAATTATGGAATCTGGATTTTCAATGAAATGGGCCTTGTCGTTTATGAATATGTATTTATTTGTATATAAGTCAGGCAATCTACTTTCCCAAAGTGCATGTATACCGTCTTGACCAGTCAGCTGACCGTTATAATTTGAAGTA
>CBDUMX010000130.1:0-6602 GCA_965368435.1 uncultured bacterium | reverse complement strand
ACTATATACTTCGCATTTTTATTTAAAGTAGTTTCTATCTGATGTATGCCTTCTTCTTCTTCGCTTATGATAGCACAGCACTCTCCGCCCAGGGTCAATGATGATTTAAATTCATCATTAGCAATCATGTCTAGCTTCTTCACGTCTTCACCTTGAACATTCACAGTACCATGCTCTCCAAGAATATCCGCAAGGCCAGCTTTGCGCACATCATTATTTACAATTTTAGAAGCAAATTTTATGTCTCTAAAGATTTTAGAAAGATCTCCTGTTGCCTCTGGGTATTTGCTTTGCTGATCCGCAATAAATTGGCTCAGACTAATAACATGATTTGTTCTCATAAAATGATTGAATTGGGTAATTTTGAGGCAAATTTAAGCTTATATGAGAGTATTCAAATTTGGAGGTGCTTCAGTTAAGGATTCTTCAGCAGTAAAAAATGTTGGAAAGGTGCTCCGTGATCATACAGACGGCCCAACTTTGGTGGTTATATCCGCGATGGGGAAAACAACAAATATGTTAGAAAACTTGGCCTCAGCATACTTTCATCGCAAACCTGAATGCAAAAAGATTTTTAAAGACATCAAAGCATTTCACCAAGAAATAATTGATGAATTAATAGAGGATGAACACGACTATTATGAAGTTGATAATTTATTCATTGAGCTGGAGTGCATAATAGAAAAAGCACCTGTAGAGACAGATGATTTTGATAAGATCTACGATAGAATAGTTCCATTTGGCGAGTTAATTTCTACTAAAATAGTGAGTGTTTACCTCAGCAGAAGCGGCTATCCTTGTCGCTGGATAGATGCTCGCAACTTTGTTATAACTACAGACAGACATCGATCTGCAAATGTTAAATGGGAAATAAGTACTCCTTTAATTGCTGGCAATCTAACCCCTATACTTCAAAGGCAAACTGTTATTACTCAAGGCTTTATAGGCAGAAATGAATCTCAAGAAACTACAACTCTTGGAAGAGAAGGTTCAGATTATTCAGCTGCAATCTTTGCATTTGCGCTGGACGCAGATTCTGTTACTATTTGGAAAGATGTAGAAGGTGTAATGAACGCCGATCCAAAACGATTTGATAAGACGGTACTCATAGAAGAGCTTTCATATAATGAAGCCATTGAACTGGCTTATTTTGGAGCTTCAGTTATTCATCCAAAGACAATACAACCTTTAAAAAGTAAAGGGATTCCTCTATATGTTAAGTCTTTTGTTAATACCGAAGCATCTGGAACAAAGGTGATGGAAAGTGCAAATAGAACACTGAATGATATACAGTGCTATATAGTAAAAGACAATCAGAGCTTAATTAAAATTTCTACTAAAGATTTCTCTTTTATAGTAGAAGACAATCTCGAAAAAATATTCAATGCTTTTTCATCTGCTCGAGTACAAATGAATTTAATGCAAAACTCGGCGATAAGCTTTGTTGCCTGTGTTAATTCTGATGAGGAAAAAATTGAGACATTAAACGAATTACTTCAGGAAAAATTCAATGTAGAAGTCATTGATTCGCTTAAATTATTCACTGTTTTCAATTATAAAGACGACAATGAAGAAGTGAAGGAAATGATTAAAGAGTACAATGAAGTTTTAGAGCAGCGATCAAATGTATCGCTTCAATTAGTACTTCAGGCTTAATTCTCGGAATTGGGCGATATTATTTCAATATCGTTCTCAAAGTACATTTTGCGGTCATAGCCAAATGCGTTCATATTAAACTCGCCATGTTTAAGACCGTCTTTCCAATAACCTGATAAAGTTTGTCCACTTTGATTTCCGTATTGTTCACAATAGCCATGTGGTTTGCCATTCTTAAATTTCCCTTTTATATATCCTTCAGGAGTGGTTAGTATTCCTTTGCCATTAAACATATTATTGCGCATTTCCCCTTGATAATAATACGACTCTCCAAGGGTATATTGTCCAACGCCATGCATTTGGTCTTTATCCCATTCTCCATTATAGCTAGTTCCATTAGTGTATTTTATAATACCTTGTCCATGACGCCTTCCCATAATAAAGCCGCCGTCATAGCTGTATTTATAATAGCTTGAATAATAGCTTCCCGCTCCCCAGAAAAATCCAAGTTTAAATTCACCTGCGTATTTATTACCAAAACTGTCGATGTATACTCCAACGCCATGCGGCAATCCGTAAGACCACTCACCTTCATAACTAGCTGCATTCACTCCCCAAATCATCACTCCTTCCCCATCAATAACATTGCCTTGTACGGCCTTCCCGTCGGGTAGTAATCTTATACCCCATTGTTTCACTGATTCCTTTCCCACCTCCAGTATAAAATCCGGTTTTGCTACCAGCTTCATCATCTCGAGTTTGCCATTTTTAAAGTATAAACTAGAAGTATGACTATCACTGCTGTAAAACTTAATAAAAGGGTTTTGGGCAACTGGATTCATCAAACCTGTTTTGTTCTGGATACTCACACTGTCTTGCCCCCATTGAGCCTTAAACGGCAACTCTAAAGTATATCTATTGAATGTAAAGCCGCTATCGTATAAGTTCACTTGGTATAGACTCATATCTGAATTGAACTCTAATTCAACTCCATTCTCTGTAAAGCTCAAGAGATAAGATTTTCTGAAAGGGATGAATGATTCTATTGGTTCAGAATCCAATTGATCAATAAAAGCCTGAACCTCCGTATCGTTAAATGCGCGCCCAATGAGTTGTTCAACATTTTGCGCTATAGTTGAATTGATAAAAAGTAAAAATGCTGTAGTAAGTATGTATAATCTAGCTGATATCATTCTAATAATTCTCTTCAATAATCAGACCACAAAGTTAAATTAATAAAATTTGCCCGAGCTGCTAGAATAAGAACGAAAACAAACTCCAAATAGTTGTCTTAAAGATAGTAACAAACAGAATTATCATTTCAGGCGTTTAATGTTAGTTTTGCATGCAAAATGGAAAGGGTTAAAGTTACATTTAAATTTGAAGAAGCTCATAAAGGCGAAGTAACGGTAGAGGCGTATAATGGCGACAGCATTTTAGATGCCGCATTGGACAACGATATCCTTTTAAGTCATAATTGCGGAGCTGTTTGCGCATGCAGCACTTGTCATGTTTATATCGACAAAGGCATGGATGATTTGCCAGAAATTTCTGATAAAGAAGAAGATTTCATTGACAGGGCAATTAATCCAAGAATAAATTCGCGATTGGGTTGCCAATGCAAACTCACTTCAGATGTTGAAGTTACTATCCCAGATCAATCACAAATAATAGGCCATTAAATATGACATCAACTTTTTTCGAACCTCCGATCAATTGGAATGACTATGAAGATATTGCGCTAGCGCTTTATGAAAAATTTGGCGACGAATTTGGAGAGGCTAAGATATACAGAATTAGATTTACTGATCTGTTGGAATGGGTTCTAGAACTTCCTAACTTTGAAGGTAAACGCGAAGACTGCAATGAAGGACATTTAGAAATGATCCAGAGCAGTTGGGTATATGAATGGCGAGATAATCAATAATGCAACATCCAATACTTTCTAAACTGACCAGCATAAACACTTTCATCCTCGATGTAGATGGAGTTTTGACTAACGGCTCAGTGCACATAACAGAGACTGGCAATCTACTTAGAAGTATGAATATTAAAGACGGTTTTGCGCTGCAATACGCTATCAAACAAGGCTTTAATATCATAGTAATTACTGGAGGTAAATCTGAAGGCGTAAAACTGCGTTTAGAGAAATTAGGCATTACAGATGTACATCTAGGAGTATCAGATAAACTAGCTTGCTTACAGGAAATACTAACTGCGAAAAATGTTAGTCTTGATGAATGCATCTATATGGGAGACGATCTTCCTGACTTAGAGGTCATGAAGATGTGCGGAATTAAATCTTGTCCAAGTGATGCAGTGTGGCAAATCAAAGAAATAGCTGATATAGTGTGCAAGGCAAAAGGTGGAGATGCATGCGTCCGAGAACTTATTGAAATGGTGCTCAGTACACAATCAAAGTGGCCTGCTTCTTAGGCTGTAAGCTTTAATATACATAAGTCAATCAATTGTCTAATAAGTACTAAGGGCTTAGCTATATATTTGAACATTGATGAAGCTCATATCAGCATATAAATATCCAGTTACTATTGCATTCTTCTTTGTTTGGATGATTTTTTTCGACAGTAATAGTGTAGTTTTTATGTACAAACAATATCAAGAGTTAAAGGATTTGAGTGCTCAGGAAAGCTTTCTGCAAAATGAGATAGATGAAATGAAAATTCAAAAAGAGGAATTGTTCTCATCAGATGAAAAACTCGAGAAATACGCTAGAGAGCATTATTATTTTAAGCGCGATAACGAAGATGTATTCGTAATCACTGAGAAGAAATCTAAAGAATAATTCCCGCTAAAATTGCTACAACAATAAACCAAGGCGACGCGATTTTTGTTTTATACAGTATCACTCCGGTAATGATGATAATCGCTATCTGATCCCAGTTAGCTGCTTTGGTAGTGGCCAAATTAGTGAAATAGAAGGTATCAGGTTCAATCCAATTAAGTCCAACAGGTAAAAACATTAAGTAAGCTGCTGCGATTACAAGACCAGCTGAGGCTGCTATAACTCCCGGTAAAGCCTTCACTACTATAGGATGGGTTTTAATTTGTTTCCAGATAGGGTAGATAAAGAATATTAAAAGAGTACCTGGAAGAAAGATACCCAAGGTTCCCACCGCCCCGCCAGCAACTTGCTCCCAAAGTGAATAGGATTTCATGGCGATAGTGCTGGTATAACTTGCAATTGTGAAAATAGGACCTGGAACCGCCTGAACTAATCCTATTCCCGTTAAGAACTCTTGCGAAGTCATATACTCATTAAAGTAAACAAACTGTTCGTACATCATAGGAATGAGCACATTTCCACCTCCAAAAACTAAGCTTCCAAAGCGATAATTATTTTCAAACAGCAAGATCAATCTATTGTCTGATATCTTCCCTAAAACACCAGCTAGAATAAAGAGCACTATAAAAACCATTAAATATCTCCAGGGAAACTTCACAGTAATTGGAGTATATGGCAATTCCTTTCTACTTGTAAAGAAGTAAGACGTTAGGCCACCTACAAAAAGTACAAAAGGAAATATCCATGGGGTTTTAACTATATCTTCCAATAAGTGTCGCAAGAGTGCAGCAACTACAAATGCAAAAAGTGCAAGTGTATAATCGAGTTTAGTTGAAACCGACTTGATAAACATCTTAATCCCTGCAACTAATACAAAGGCAATGGCTACAGGCTGAATAAAACGCATAGCATGCAAGAGAGATTCATCGAATTTCCCTATAAACATTGCGAGGATGGTCAGGATTAGAGCTGCAGGTAATACCCAAACTAAAAGTGTAAGAAAGGCTAAAAAAGGTCCTCCAAATTTATATCCAATAGAGATTAGCGTTTGAGTAGAAGATGGACCAGGAAGCATTTGGCATAGAGAATACAACTCCAATAGTTCATCCGTCTTGAGATAGTTTTTTTGTTCTACTAGCCGCTTATTGTAGAGGGCTAAATGCATATTAGGTCCTCCGTAAGCACTTAAGGCAACCACCAATACATCCTTCAAGAAGATAATTCGCTTAATACTTTTTACCTTTGACGAGGTATTACTTGCCATCCATTACAAAACTATGAAAAATTTCGTCTCTATTTTTAGTCTGATATTATTCAGCATCGTAATTAGTACAAACACAAGTTGTTCAGATCGTTATGCCATAGAAAACGCAAAACTAGACACCTTAGAATTGCACCTAGAAGCGGCAGAAAAATTCTTAAACATTGATATAGCACTAATAAAGGCAAGAGTCAATGAAATAGAAATAAACAGGACATTTATACGCAATGAGTATAAAGACACATTCAGCATGGAGTTGGGTAGTAATTTAGACCGATACAAGGCGCTTATGCGTATTTATGAGTCAAACATTGAGCAATACAATAAATGGACTTCAGAGTACGATGAATTAAGTGAGCAGGTAGCCAATTTAAGAAAAGCACTTAAGCGCGATGAATTAGAGCGCGAGCAATTTAAGCAGTATTATTATACGGAAGAAAAAGATATTATAGCACTGCGTGAAGGCAGCAAAATGTTACAGAAATCCATGTATGAAATGGAACCGGAATACAACAGGCTAACCGCCTATTTTGATCCAATCATAGAAGAGCTTGCGAAAGAAGATTAGGCTTCGCCTGCTGGTCCAAAATTCATTGGCGGGAAGCGTTGCCCCGACTCTTGAAGAACGATTTCGCCAAAATTGTCTTCGAATTTGTGAATATTATCACTTAGAGCCATTAGAAGTCTTTTAGCATGTTGTGGGTTGAGGACTATTCTACTTTTTACTTTTGCCTTGGGAAGCCCAGGTAACATACGTACGAAATCAACAACAAATTCAGAGTTTGAATGTGAGATAATAGCTAGGTTAGAATAAATACCATCTGCTATTTCTTCTGTTAACTCGATGTCAATTTGATTTTCCTTCTTTTCTTGTGCCATAATTTTAGATTAAAAAAAAGGGAACTCTCCATTGAGAAAGTTCCCTTTTAAAAGTGTTATTAG
>CBDUMX010000129.1:0-6736 GCA_965368435.1 uncultured bacterium | reverse complement strand
ACCTTAGAAACCCATCAGACTTTTTAAATGTAAATGATGCAGTTGAGGCTGTTGTACTTGACATCGACAAAGAAGAGCACAAGCTTTCTCTTGGTCTTAAACAAAATACTCCTGATCCTTGGGATAAGATTGAAGAAAAATACCCAGTTGAATCTAAACACACTGGTATCGTTAGAAATCTTACCAACTATGGTCTATTTATAGAGCTAGAAGAAGGAGTTGATGGTTTAGTACACGTATCAGATTTATCTTGGTCTAAGAAAATCAAACATCCAGCTGAATTCACTAAAAAAGGTGAGCAGTTAGAAGTTGTGGTTTTGGAAATAGACAGAGATAATAGAAGATTGAGTCTAGGTCACAAGCAAATTGATGAAAACCCATGGGATACTTTCGAAACAGTATTTACTTTAGGCTCTGAGCACGAAGGTACTGTTACTGAAATAAATGACCGTGGCGCAATCATCGCATTGCCATATGGCGTTGAAGGATTTGCTCCTAAAAAGCATACTAAGAAAGAAGATCAATCAGAACTAGCTGCAGAGGAAACTCTTACTGTTAGAGTGATTGAATTTAATAAAGATGCTAAGAGAATTTTAGTTTCTCATACTGACATTTGGAAAGAATCTGAAAGAGCACAAAAAGCTGATACAAAAGCTCAAAACAAAAAGCGCTCTAGCAGAACTTCTAAATATGTAGACAAAATCAACCAAAACGTTGAGAGATCAACTCTTGGAGATTTTGGAGTACTATCAGAATTGAAAGCTAAAATGGAAGAAACTGCTGAACCTAAGAAAGCTGCTCCTAAAAAAGAAGCTAAACCAAAGGCTAAAGCAGAACCAAAAGCTGAAAAATCAGAAGGTGGTGATCAAGCAGCAGAACTCCTAAGTGCATTGGGAACAGCTGCAGATACTGCAGACGATTTGAAGCAAATCAATGGAATAGGACCAGCTTATGAGAAAAAGTTGAATGCTATCGGAGTTAACTCTTATGCTCAACTAAGCAAGTTGGATGCTAAGTCCATTGAACTATTAGAAACAATGATGAAGTGGCCAGGCAGGGTGGAACGAGATGACTGGGTGAAACAAGCCACGGACTTGACAAAATAAACAAAATCCTCCCCGATATTCGGGGGGGATTTTTTTTTGCATAAACAGATGTTGGTATATCCATACACAATGAAGATATTTGAAGCTCAAGAATGAAATACTGGTTGATTAAATCCGAACCCTTCAAATACAGCTGGAAACAGATGTGTGAGGATGGTACTACGTACTGGGATGGAGTTCGATCTTATGCAGCGCGGATCTTTATGTACGAGATGAAAAAAGGAGATTTGTGCCTATTCTACCACAGCAATGAAGGCAAAGAAATTGTTGGCATATGTGAATTGGTGAAAGAATCGTATCAAGATCCAACTACAGATGACGATCGATGGGTTGCCGTAGACGTAAAAGCCAAACAAACACTGAACAAACCCATAAGCCTAGCAGAATTAAAAGAGGATAAACTCCTGAAAGAAATGCGCTTTGTTAAACAAAGCCGACTATCAGTGGCTCCTGTTACTGCGGCAGAGTTTAAAAAAATACTTAAACTGACAGAAACCGAGCTTAAATGAAGCGAGTTATCCTAGACTATAAGCAAGTAGAACTAACAATCACGAGGCTATGCCATCAATTGGTGGAAAAACACGGAGATTTTAGCAATTCTGCAATTATAGCACTACAACCTAGGGGCATACTCTTTGGCAAAGCATTAACTGCAAAGCTCAAGTCTCACTTCAATCTAGATGTGCAGTACGGGGAGCTTGATGCTACCTTCTACAGAGATGACTTTAGAAGAACGGATAAACCTCTGCTTCCAAATACTATGGAAATGGATTTCCAAGTGGAGAATAAGCAACTCATCTTAGTAGATGATGTATTATTCACAGGTAGAACAATCCGAGCAGCACTTGACAGTGTGAATGATTTTGGAA
The DNA here is from genome assembly GCA_965368435.1 of uncultured bacterium. GTDB lineage: Bacteria > Bacteroidota > Bacteroidia > NS11-12g > UBA9320 > JAHEKB01. Next base: position 4,761 of record CBDUMX010000129.1, on the reverse strand, counting down.
GACCATCGAATATAGAATTACTGACACTTGTCGACAGAAAATATAAACGTGAAGTACCCATACACCCAGATTATGTGGGTGAAGAAGTGGATACCAGAGCAGATGACTACGTAAAAGTAGAATGGAAAGATAACCTTTGTAAAGTTTGGATAATAACTGATAAATAGAGCTAAATGTCGCTACTCTCAACCAAGCACCTATTAGGAATTAAAGATATCACAGCAGAGGATATCCAATTAATCTTTAAAACAGCAGACAATTTCAAGCAAATAATTAATCGTCCAATCAAGAAGGTCCCCTCTCTTAGAGATGTCACCATTACCAATGTATTCTTTGAGAATTCAACCCGAACAAAGATTTCCTTTGAATTAGCCGAGAAACGACTGTCAGCAGATATCGTGAATTTTGCAAGTAGCAGCTCATCAGTTAAAAAAGGCGAAACCCTCATAGATACAGTCAACAATATCCTTGCCATGAAGGTAGATATGGTTGTAATGAGACACCCAGCTCCAGGTGCTTGTCAATTTTTAGCTCAGCATATTCCAGCTAGCATTATCAACGCTGGGGATGGAACGCATGAACATCCAACTCAAGCTCTTCTAGACGCTTTTTCCATACGCGAAAAACTAGGTAGTTTGAAAGGTAAAAAAGTGGTTATTGTTGGCGACATACTGCACTCAAGAGTAGCATTATCAAACATTTATTGCCTCAAAAAGCTCGGTGCCAAAGTTACAGTATGCGGCCCTCCTACCCTTATCCCTAAACACATTGAATCTTTAGGAGTTGAGGTCAGCTATAATTTAAAAGAAAGTTTAGAATGGTGTGATATTGCCAATATGCTCAGAATACAAATGGAGCGACAGGATGATAAATACTTCCCTAGTTTAAGAGAATATACCCAGCAATATGGGCTGACATTAGATAAACTCAATGCGCTAAAGAAAGAGATTGTAGTTATGCATCCAGGGCCAATAAACAGAGGCGTTGAGATCTCCAGTGAAGTAGCAGATTCCGATCAAGCTATAATTCTCAATCAAGTTGAGAATGGAGTAGCAATTAGAATGGCTGTTCTTTATCTTTTAGCCAGTAAAAAGGTTGTTTAGATGAAAACCAAAGTATTCATTCTATACACAGGAGGAACCTTCGGCATGAAACCTGAATCAGAGCAAAATAATAGCCTGGTTCCTAGCTCATGGGAAGAAATATTGCAGTATATGCCCGCTGTCAATGACAATTCATACTTCAGCCATTTCAAAAATGTAGAATTCACCTTCCAAACCTTAGAAAGAGTTGTCGATTCTTCCAATATTACTCCAGACTTTTGGCTGCAAATTGCAAATTCCATTTATCAAAACTACGATGATCATTCAGGCTTTATAATCATTCACGGAACAGATACTCTAGCTTATACCGCTTCAGCGCTCAGTTTCATGTTTGAAAATCTAAGTAAGCCTATTATCCTAACTGGATCACAATTGCCAGTTTTTCATCCAAGAACAGATGCAATTGCCAATTTAAGCAATGCAATATATATAGCAGGTCATAAGAGTTTTGGACTGCCATGTATACCAGAGGTATGTATTTGCTTTAATGACGACATACTAAGGGGCAATAGAAGCTCTAAAACATCCACCTTTGATTTTCAAGGCTTTAACTCTCCTAATTTCGACCATTTAGGATGGCTAGAGGAGCAAATTAGCATTAATGAGGCTGTATTATTAAAAGACAATAAGCAAGCATTGAAACTGCTCCCAGAATTTAGCGATAAGGTAGTGAATGTCACCATTTTTCCAGGCTATAACCCCGATATACTTAATTACCTCATAAAAGAAGGTCAAATTGAAGGCATAGTGCTAAAAACCTTTGGCTCCGGAAATATACCTGAAGGTGAAATATGGAGCAAATTGGTACAAGAATGTGAGGCGCATGATGTCCTCATTCTAGCCACAACTCAATGCACTACAGGAGCAATAAACATTGGCAAATACAAAGCGAGTCAAGTGCTTATTTCAGACAATGTAATTAATGGTTTCGACATAACTTCAGAGGCTGCTCTGACCAAATTAATGTGGGCAATTGGCAATTTCCCATTCGCTGAAAGAAGTGCAGTTTTGCAACAAAATCTAAGAGGAGAAATTACTATCGGTTAAGCGCTGATTTTCAATAAGTTACTATCGTTTTTTTAGTTTATTATTTGTGGATATTTATGACACTAAATTGAGTCATTATCATTGCCATAGTACTACCTTGTCGCCTTATTCGACAACATGAGTGAAAAAGCAAATAATTATAGTGCCGACAGTATACAGGCATTAGAAGGGATTGAACACGTTAGAATGCGTCCGTCCATGTACATTGGTGACATTGGACCAAGAGGATTACACCATTTAGTTTATGAAGTAGTAGATAACTCCATTGATGAAGCTATGGGAGGTTATTGTGATGCTATTGAAGTATGGATTAATGAGGACAACTCTATCTCTGTTAAAGATAATGGTAGAGGAATTCCTGTTGACATGCACAAGAAGGAAGGTGTTTCCGCTTTGCAGGTTGTAATGACCAAAATTGGAGCTGGAGGGAAATTTGATAAAGACTCATACAAAGTATCAGGTGGTCTTCACGGAGTTGGAGTTTCTTGTGTGAACGCATTATCAAGTCACTTAAAGGCTACAGTTTACAAGAATGGCAAGGTATACGAACAAGAATACGAAAGAGGTAAAGCGCTTTATCCGGTAAAAGAAATTGGTGAAACTACAGATAAAGGAACCTTAGTCACCTTTACTCCCGATAAACAAATATTTACACAGACTGTTGAATACAGCTATGATACTTTATCTGCGCGTTTGCGAGAATTATCATTCCTGAACAAGGGGGTGAAAATGACCATAACGGATAAACGCAGAACTGATGATGATGGCAACTTTATTCAAGAAGAGTTTTTAAGTTCTATCGGATTACCTGAATTTGTTAGGTATCTAGATTCAACCAGAGACCCAATTATCAAGGAAGTAATTAATATGGAAGGGGAGAAAAATGGCATTCCTGTTGAAGTCGCTATGATCTACAACAACTCTTATGCTGAAAATCTTCACTCCTACGTAAACAATATCAATACCCATGAAGGTGGAACACACCTCTCAGGCTTTAGACGTGGACTAACCACTACCCTTAAAAAGTATGCCGACTCTTCAGGGATGTTGGATAAACTGAAATTTGAGATTGCTGGTGATGACTTTAGAGAAGGCTTGACAGCAATCATCTCTGTTAAAGTTGGAGAACCTCAATTTGAAGGTCAAACTAAAACTAAACTGGGAAATAGAGAAGTAACCTCTGCTGTTAGTCAAGCAGTTTCCGACATGCTGACTAACTATCTGGAAGAGAATCCAGATGATGCAAAAATCATAGTGCAAAAAGTTATACTCGCAGCCCAAGCTCGACACGCAGCTACTAAAGCTCGTGAATTGGTACAGCGTAAAACTGTGATGGGCGGTGTTGGTCTACCTGGTAAATTATCAGATTGCTCAGAAAAAGATCCTGCCATATGCGAATTATACCTCGTGGAGGGAGATTCTGCAGGTGGAACAGCTAAGCAAGGAAGAGACAGAAATTATCAAGCTATACTTCCTTTAAGAGGTAAAATTCTAAATGTTGAAAAAGCTCTTGAACATAAGATCTACGACAATGAAGAGATCAAGAATATGTTTACAGCTCTTGGTGTGGTTATTGGAACTGAAGATGATGCCAAAGAACTCAATATTGAAAAACTGCGTTACCATAAAGTTATTATCATGACGGATGCGGATGTCGATGGTAGCCATATTAGAACCTTGATTTTAACCCTGTACTTCAGATATATGAAGAAACTAATTGAACAGGGTTATCTCTATATTGCTACTCCTCCACTCTATCAGGTTAGAAAAGGTAGTCAGCAAGAGTATTGCTGGAGTGATGATGAACGCGATATGCTTGTTCGTAAACTAGGTGGTGACAACCCCGACAGTGTGAAAATCCAAAGATATAAGGGTCTTGGAGAGATGAACGCAGAACAACTGTGGGAAACAACCATGGACCCGGAAAGGCGCACGCTTAAACAAGTTACTCTGGAAAGTGCTGCTGAAGCCGACAGAGTGTTCTCAATGCTTATGGGCGATGAAGTTCCTCCACGTCGTGCTTTCATAGAAGCCAATGCTAAGTACGCCAAAATCGATGTATAAAAATAAAATCTTCAATAAAAAGGAAGCTTCGGCTTCCTTTTTTATTGGGATAAGATTCTAGCAAGCTCAATGAGCTTAGCAGATACCTCTTTATTGGTATTAATGGCTTCAGAAAAACTGGTGTAATGAATTTTATTGTCGATTATACCAATGCATACATTGCTTTTTCCGGCAATTAATGAATCTACAGCACTTGCACCCAATCTGGAAGCTAGTATTCTATCACGGGCACTCGGACTCCCACCTCGTTGTACATGACCTAGTATAGTAGATCTAACCTGAAGCTCAGGGTATAATTTCATCATCTTTTTCTCTAGAACCAAGGCACCGCCTTGCTCATCACCTTCCGCTATTACAATTATTGAAAACGACTTGCGTCTCTTGCCTTTTCTATTGAACTGATCTATGAGATTATCAAAATCTGAGCTGTCCTCAGGAATTAGTACTGCTTCCGCCCCACCAGCTATAGCTACATCTAATGCAATAAAGCCTGAATCTCTACCCATGACCTCAACTATAAATACACGCTCGTGAGAATGAGCAGTAT
>CBDUMX010000128.1:0-6767 GCA_965368435.1 uncultured bacterium | reverse complement strand
AGTTTCTGAGGCCTTACAGATGGCTGTTTTACACCAATTGCCAATCTTGTATTTTATACAGGATAACGATTGGGGTATATCTGCAAGTGGAGCAGAGATGAGAGCCATGGACGCCTATGAATTCGGCGCTGGCTTTAAGGGATTAAAGAGAATTAGATTAAATGGCAGCCATTTCAATGAGTGCCATAAAGAAGTAGGCAAAGCCCTGAAGTGGGTAAGGAAACACCGAAAACCCATGTTAGTGCACGTTAAAGTGCCACTACTTGGACACCATACATCTGGAGTGCGCAAAGAATGGTATAGAGATGATTTATCTGATCACGAAAAGGACGATCCATATCCATTTTTGAAAAACACCCTCTTAGAAATGGGTGTCGACTCCAAAGAATTAAAGCAGATAGAAGAAGACTGTAAAGCTAAGATAGCCGATGATTTCGCTAGAGCTGTTGCCTCTGAGGATCCTGATCCAAACAGTTTATTGGATCACATAAGTGCTCCTACAGAAATCACTGAAGAAATTGGCGAAAGACACCCCAAGGGTGGAGAAAAAGTAATTATGGTTGATGCGGCACTGCATGCTATGGATGAAATACTTAGCAAGCACCCTGAAGCTATACTTTACGGACAAGATGTTGGAATTCGCTTGGGAGGAGTTTTTAGAGAAGCTGCAACTCTTGCAGAAAAACACGGTAAACACAGGGTTTTTAATACCCCAATTCAAGAAGCGTATATAGTTGGTTCAACCGCTGGTATGAGCGCTGTTGGATGCAAACCCATAGTTGAAATTCAGTTTGCCGATTATATATGGCCAGGAGTTAATCAACTGGTAACAGAACTCTCTAAAAGCTGTTATCTATCAAACGGAAAATTCCCCGTTCAATCCGTGATACGAATTCCTACTGGAGCTTATGGAGGAGGCGGACCTTATCACTCAGGCACGGTAGAGTCTTCTATTCTTCCAATAAAAGGTATAAAAATAGCTTACCCAAGTAATGCAGCGGATATGAAAGGCTTAATGAAAGCGGCTTTCTACGACCCAAATCCTGTCATTATGTTTGAACATAAAGGTATTTATTGGAGTAAAGTTCCGGGAACTGAAGGAGCAAAAACTATAGAACCAGATGAGGATTATGTTATTCCATTGGGTAAAGCTAGAATCCATCTTGAAGCGGATGCTGAATCTGTTGAAATGGGCGAAAGCATGAGCATCATTACATACGGCATGGGCGTTTGGTGGGCAACAGCTGCAGCTGAGCATTTTCCAGGCCGAATAGAAATTCTCGATCTGCGAAGCCTCAATCCCTGCGATAATGAAGCTATTTATTCCTCAGTTAGAAAACACGGCAAAGTGCTTGTTCTGACTGAAGAAAGCTTAAATAACTCTTTTGCTCAAGCCATTGCTGGACGTATACAGGAAAACTGTTTTCAGTCGCTTGATGCAGCTGTGCGCTGTGTTGGATCTGAAAATGTTCCTGCAGTGCCTCTTAATAAACAAATGGAGCAAGTTATGCTGCCAACAGTAGAAAAGCTCAAGCTGGCAATAGAAGAATTACTGGACTTTTAATGAAACAAATTAAAATTGGCGGAGTCCCTGAGCATTTCAATTATCCTTGGCATTACGCCAAAGCAGAAGGACGGTTCAAAGAAAATGATATTGATTTAATCTGGAAAGATATTCCAGGCGGAAGCGGTGCAATGTGCGCAATGCTTGATAATGATGAACTGGATTTAGCTGTCGTCCTAACCGAAGGGATAGTAAAACATATCTCTGGAGGTAGCAATGCTCGTATACTTCAGCAATTTGTTAAATCTCCTCTAATTTGGGGTGTACATTGTTCGCCGCATTTCCTACAAAGAGGAAATTTAAACTTATCTGAAGCCAGATTCGCTCGCAGCAGAAAAGGAAGCGGAAGCCATATTATGGCTTATGTTGATGCTGAGCAAAAAAGCTACAGCATAACTGAAACCAATTTTGTGGATGTAGGCTCTATTGATGGGGCTGTTGACGCATTTGTAGAAGACCGTGCTGATATTTTATTGTGGGAGCGCTTTATGACTCAGCCCTATATTGATAGAGGAGCCATGCACAGAATAGCAGAATGTATTAGCCCCTGGCCTTGTTTTGTGCTAGTGGCATCCGAGAAATTTATCAAACAAAATTTAAAGCTATTTCCGATTATCAGCGAAACAATTAATGAAAGCTGTATCCACATAATGGATGATCCGGAATCTGTGCGGAACATTTCTGATAGATACCAACTAGAGCTTGAAGAGGTGGAAAAGTGGTATTCTATGACCGAATGGCAAAGCTCAGCTTGGATATCCTCGAGAATGCTGGGAAATGTTTTAAATACCTTAAGCAGAACCGGCGTAATCAGAAGCAATTTAAAAGCTTCCGATTTGTGCTACACTAAAGCCCTTTTATATTGAAAAAAATACTTACCTATAACGTCAATGGCATTCGAGCAGCCCTTAAAAAAGGTCTGACAAGCTATTTGCAAGAAGAGGATGCAGATATTGTTTGTTTCCAAGAACTTAAAGCTATGGAAGAACAAATCGACCCCAAAGATTTAAAGGCTCTGAATTATCATAAATACTACTATTCCGCTGAAAAAAAAGGTTACAGTGGCGTCGCTATATACAGCAAGCAAGAACCCAATCATGTGGAATACGGTTGCGGTAATGAACTCTTTGATGCCGAAGGAAGAATTATACGATTAGATTTTGATTCTCACTCTGTAATCAGCGCCTACTTTCCGTCTGGCAGCAGCGGAGATCACCGCCAAGAAATTAAATACCAGTTTCTAGACTTCTTTCAAACGTATATTGATGAACTCAAATTGCAGATACCCAATTTAATAGTCTGCGGTGATTACAATATTTGTCATCGAGCAATTGATATACACGCACCTAAACGAAATGAAAACTCATCTGGATTCTTACCAGAGGAAAGAGCTTGGATGGAAGCTTGGTTTCAAAGTGGATTTATTGATACCTTTAGACAAATTCACGGAGATAAAGCTGATCAATATACATGGTGGAGCTACAGGGCTAATGCCAGAGCAAACAATAAAGGATGGCGTATAGATTATATCAGTATTGCTGAAAACTTAGCTCCTAAACTAATAGGTGCGGAAATCCGACCTAATGCTATGCACTCGGATCATTGTCCGTCCTACGCAGTACTCGACCTAGATTAAAATTCTATCCGAAGGTTGGCCTCAAAGGACGGTACATAGCCTGTACTTTCATAAGCCCCTTTAGCGTCGATTTTAATATTGTCATCCGTTACAGTGAAGTCCGGATTGTCTGCCAAAGGATTGAACTCAAACTCTTCTTTAATAAAACTGGCTATTTCCAGTTTGATGTTTTTGCCAATACTCACTCCTGCGGAGGCCATAAAACCAGTATTGCCATTATCGTAAATCCCCAAGCCAATCATGAACTTATCATTGAAATTCGCAAAGTTTTGAAGTCCGATAAAATCCACCCCATCCAAATCCAAATTTGTAATAGATAGACTGTGTGAAAACTCTAATTTATCATTGACATCGTAGCTATAAATAGCATTGATATATGACTGAAACTTCGAGTTAATGAAGTCACTTTCTCCAAGAGTAATAAGGGTATCCTTTTTCTCAAAAGCAGTATCAGGGCTCGTTCTGAGTGTCCAATATTGATTTGGATAAGGCACTATTTTGGGAGAATTCAAGCGGTTAACAGACACCCCAATAATAAAATTATCCGTGGCATAAGCTGCACCGAACCCAAGATCAAAACTCTGTGCTATGGAATCAGTAAACTCTGTGCGAGTAGGTGCGTAAACTTTATTAAATTCAGCTAATTTGGTCATGTCTTTAATCATTCCCATTTCAACACCCATTATAAAGTAATTGCCCTCTTCTAAAGCGAATTTATATGAGGTATAAAACTTAGTTGAATTCAGCTTATTTAATCTTGAATCTACAACACTGTTGTGCACACCAATTCTAAACATTTCATTTACTTTATATTCAGCTAATGCCAAATAATTGGCATAGTTTGAAGTCTCAGATAGTAAATTAGGAATGTAAGAAATTGATACTAAGCCTTTGTTCATGTCGTAATTCTGCATTGCAGGATTAAAAAATGCTAAGCTCTTATTATTGCTTATCACATTGGTTTGAGCAATTGCAGGTAAAGCACAAATTGCGCAAAAAACGCTTAGAGCAATGGTTTTAAAATTTGTCATTTGTTTAGCGGTTTATTGAACCTAAATTCTCTAACATATTTGATACGAGATTAGGCAAATCATATTTTGGCGACCATCCCCAATCTGCACGCGCTACCGCATCGTCAATACTTTGCGGCCAGCTGTCGGCAATCTTTTGTCTATGGTCAATATTATAGCTGATGGTAAAATCAGCTAGGTGTTTTTTAATTTCTTCACTCAGTGTTTTAGGGTCAAAACTGCATCCAGCAACATTGTAACTGCTGCGAAGTTTTACATCCTCTGCCGAAGCATTGGTAACCTCTATAGTTGCTCGCACTGCATCCTCCATATGCATCATAGGCAACATGGTATTTTCATTGAGAAAACACTCATAGCTGTTTGTTTTTAATGCTTGATGAAATATGTCGACTGCATAGTCTGTGGTTCCACCTCCTGGTAGAGATTTCCATCCAATTAAACCCGGATACCTTATTGATCTAACATCGAGATTATATCTGTTGAAATAATATTCACAATACCTCTCTCCAGCCAATTTCGTGATACCGTAAATGGTGTTTGGTTCTAAGATAGTAGTTTGAGGAGTGCTTACTTTAGGGCTTGTTGGGCCAAATACTGCAATTGAACTCGGCCAAAATACTCGTTTTACATTGTACTCTAAACAGGCATCAAAGATATTGAAGAGCCCATTCATATTTAGATCCCAACCAAGTTTTGGGTTCTTTTCTGCAGTTGCTGATAGCAGTGCAGCTAAGTGGTAAACAATAGTTGGTTTATGTTCGTTAAATACCCGCTGTATTGCGGCTTTATCCAAGACATCTAATATTTCAAATTTTGAAGCTTTAAAAACATCGTGATCTGATTGACGAATATCGCTAGCTACTACTGCAGCTTCGCCGTACATCTTCTGTAGGTTTTCAACCAATTCAGTTCCAACTTGACCACAAGAACCTATTATCAGTACTTTTTCACTCATTAGATTTCAATCCGCGAAAGTAATTAAAAAGGGACTATTCCTTCCATTTTTTAACTCCCGCCTCTATAGATACATCTAGGTGATTCTCTTTGGGAGGAATTGGGCAAGAATAGTTAGCATTATATGCGCAGTAAGGATTGTAACAATAATTAAAATCTATAATTGGATTTAGAGTATCTGATAAACTGAAGTCTAAATAACGTCCAGCTCCATAAGTTTCTTCTCCATTGGTTTTATCTTTAAATGGGCAAAACAAATAATCCTTATGCTCCATGTTTTGGTAGAGATGGAGTTGAAGGCTATCACCTCCTAACTCAAAATGCAAAATGCCAAAGGGTCTGTAAATTGGTAATCTATCGGTGCTGGTTGGCATTTCAAATTCTTTACCATCAATTATGCGCTCGAAGCGCGCTGGTCTTCGAAAATTAGAATCTGGCTCGTAAAACTTGAATGGCTTTGCTTTGTAAAGATCTTCTACGCTTAAGACTTTATTCTCTCCTGAAATAAAGGCATAACTCATGCTGTCTTGGTAGTGCTTAACCTCAAGTTGGTATGGACTGTAATTATTGGTTTCTTCAACAACTTTTTGCTCCCACTTCTTGGTACTGGAGCAAGCTGATAATAGAATTGCTATTACAATATACTTTGTCATTTTTGAAATAAATATGAGAATCCACAGCCGATGAAATTATCAGGAGCAAAATCTGAATATCCTAATCCTCCAGTTAAGTCTAGCTGAAGCTTATCTTTAATTACATAAGTAAAGCCGCCATTTAACCTTCTATCATAACTGCCAGACGGTATGTAAGTTCCTTTATATCCGTAAGGTTCCACATAAAAGCTGAGTTGGTCGGTAATTGCATATCCTAGAGCCAGAGTGTATAAACCAGTTGGAGAAGGCTCAGAGCCGTCCCATGTCATTCCAAATTGCACAGCAATTCCAAATCTGTCTGTGATGTCAATAGATATAGGCAATAAAAATTCCGGCGCAAAATTGAGCTCATCGTCATTGATGGTATTTGTAAAAGGCAAATAAAGATGTGCAAGAAATCCAATAGCAACTCTATCCCCTCTATGAAGATTTTGCTTGATTCCAATAAAAAATGGAGAGAATCCCGTTTCTGATGAACTTAATGAATCACAAGACAAACAATTTCCGGCGTCTTGAACTGTTTTATTGGCATTAAAAGCCCAATTCAATCTCAGCTCCGTTTTATCAGCAATTCCATATCTAAATAAGCTTGTGTTGATTGTGGTATTTGTAGTTTCAACACCGATATCACTTACATCATTCTCTAGCACAAAGCCTGTTTCAATTTGAAGTGCACCCTTAGGTACAACATTTGGACTTTCTGTAAAATCTGGCCTATCTGTTTCTATTTGCGCGATGGAACAAAAAGTAAAAATACATATTGAAATTATTGTGCAGCTAACTCTCATTGGAGGCAAAAATACACTAATTGTTTATCCCCTCTAGCATCAGAAAGAAGGCATATTCCATGGCTGTTTCTTTATGAACAGCATATCGCCCACTAGCTCCACCATGACCTGTTTCCATATTAGTGTGTAATAACAAAAGAT
>CBDUMX010000127.1:0-6836 GCA_965368435.1 uncultured bacterium | reverse complement strand
AAAATGTAACGCACTTATCTCGGTTACCGTAAATGCGGTAAGTCAAGGTAAATCCAAGAATTCCATAAGAATCATTTTTCTGAGAATTACCTCTTTCAAAATTTTCTTCATGAAGAATTGGGCTTCTATCTGCCATAGCAGCTGCCATAGCGCCGTATTGGCCCTCTATACGAGTTGGATCTACATAGGTTGTGCTCACATCATCTAAATAGTCTGTGAATGTAATTCTCACACCGTATTCTATGCCTAAACTCCATTTGTGATTGAGTTTAAACTTAAAACCAGCACCAACAGGTATAGCAATCTGTGTTAGATTATATCTTTTTCTTTCGTTGAACTCAGTGGTTTCCTGTCCTTCAGTCCCCAATGTTTGAAGAGCTACCCATTCTTGATCTCTGCTTGCCAAAGAAGCGTAATCTGAATTAATACGACTTAAATGTGGGCTAGATGGATCATAAATGAATTGAGCTAAAGGATTGTATTTGAATACAGATGCACCTATGAAAACATATGGCACAGTTCCAGAAGATTTCATAGGCTCTAATGCTCTAAGATTTATCTCTGCAGCAGCAGTGAAATCCCATAGAACTGATTTAAAGCTTAGCCTTCTTGGGTTTTCATCATCTTCTTTTTCATACCAAGTATCATCTCCAGCCATGCCACCAAATTGACCGCTAAGTCTAAAGGTTACACGTTCTGCTGGTGTATATCTTGTAATTAGGCCAAAACTTGGCTTCATTCCTCTGGTTTCAAAATAGCTTTGAGTTAAATCTCCAGAGTAGTGACTTATACCTGCTATAATACCAAACTCAAGCTCACTGGTTTTAAACCATCGCTGAGCAAAGCTCAAATGGCTGAATCCGATTGCAAAAAGCACTAATAATATCCTTATTGATTTGTTCATTCCTTCTTCATCTAAACTTAGCAAAAGTAAGGTATATAACGAAGATTATCCATATTTTATTTCAAGTATAAGCTCGCTTAAGCCAAGGTATAGTACTCTGTTTTCTCTGTGGTATGGTTTAGGATTACTCCAGCTGAAATTAGATTTACCAGTATTTTAGAAGCTCGCCACTTAGAGATATTTACCATTTTTTTGAACTCCATCAGTGTTATTCTTGGGTTTTCATCCAGATATTTTAGCAGGGCTTCTTCATTCTTGCCGTATTTGATTAGTGTTCCTCTATTCGATTTTTGTCGCCTGAGAACATCAACTACAACCTTGCTAGCAAGCAAACTTTGATCTTTAACCCGTATGTAAACCCACCATTTGCCTTCAGTGTCTTTGGCGTAATAGGGTTTGTCGCTGCCTTCAGGTACAATGCATTCCACTACCAATTTATCACCAACTAAATGTTCTCGAACTTCAATTTTAATCTCCGGTTTGCAATAGAAACTAGCCGCAAGTTCCAGCATATACTTTTCATCTTCCGTTCGAACTCCGGCTATGGTTTTATTATCTCGAACCCCGATAAGAAGTATACCTCCTTTGTGGTTCGCAAAAGCGCTCATGGTTTTCGCAATTTTAGAGGCGCTGCTAATGGTTTTCTTATAATCTAATTGATCATCTTCACCTCTTATCAATAATTCTCTAAGATGAGCATTCATGACTATAAAACCAGGCTGCTAAGTTCTTTGTTTGTTCGGTTAAAGTCTGTAACTATTTCTTGAATTATCTCTTTGGCGGTCAGCACTTTATCTATAGTTCCACTTATTTGGCCAATTTCTAATTCCCCTTCATCCATATCCCCTTCGAACATGCCTTTTTTCGCTCTAGCGCGACCTAGAATTTCCAGCAATTCTTCCTTAGATGCACCTCTTTCTTGCGCAGCTTGGATGTCCATATAGAATTTATTTTTTATCAGACGGACAGGGGTTATGCTTTTTAGAGTCAGTTGTGTGCTGCCATCTTTGGCATCAATTACTGCCTGCTTGAAATTTGGGTGTGCGGAAGATTCCTGAGAAGCAACAAAACGACTACCTATTTGCACTCCTTCTGCTCCTAGAGCCATAGCCGCCAACATGCTGCGCCCCGTACCTATCCCCCCTGCTGCAATTACGGGTATTTTAACTGCTTTGGTAATCTGTGGAATCAGACACAGAGTAGTTGTTTCTTCTCTTCCGTTGTGTCCCCCCGCTTCAAATCCTTCGGCAACAATAGCATCAACACCACAAGCCTCTGCTTTTAAGGCAAATTTTTCATTGCTAATAACATGAACAACTGTGATACCAGCATCTTTTAGGGTTTGGGTCCAACTTGCTGGATTACCTGCAGATGTAAATACAATAGGCACTTTTTCTGCTATGATAATTTCAATATGTTTATCAATATCGGGGTAGAGAAGAGGCACATTTACTGCAAATGGCTTGCTTGTAGCCTGCTTGCATTTTTTGATATGCTCGGCCAGTATATTTGGATACATACTTCCTGATCCAATAATTCCCAATCCACCTGCATTACTCACCGCGGATGCTAGTTCCCAGCCACTGCACCAAATCATTCCTGCTTGTATAATTGGGTATTTAATGCCGAATAATTCAGTAATTCTATTTTGCATGAAGCAAAGGTATTGTTTTCTTTATTTGCGTTAAATAGATATTAACTTGCCTTAAAATTCGGGATGTATTCATCATATTGGGAAAGAGAACATTGGTTGAAAGAAATTGATTTTTTAATTATTGGTGCTGGTCTAACTGGTCTTCAAACCTCCATAGAATTAAGAGAAAAAGAGCCAAAAGCAAAGGTGGTTTTGATTGATCGAGCAGCTTGGTCGCAAGGGGCAAGTACTAAGAATGCGGGCTTTGCATGTTTCGCTAATATCGGAGAATTGATGGATGATTTAGAGAAATCTTCAGAGCATGAAGTGATGAGCACGGTGAAGAAGCGCTATTTAGGTTTGGCCAAATTGAGGGAAAGAATAGGTGATGCCAATATGGATTTTCAGCAAAAAGGAAGTGCTGAAATATTTCTAAATTCCAATAAAGCCGAAATGATGAAAGCTATAGATTCACTTCGAGGCATAAATACAATTATGTACGATCTTCTAGGCTTAGATCAAGTGTTTAGTTTCAGTTCCAAAACTCAAATTACTCAAGCTGTAGGGGCTATTAACAACGCCCATGAAGGTCAGCTGAATACAGGAAAAATGTATCAATGCCTAATGGAGATTACTCAGAATTTAGGGGTGCTTATTTTCGGGGGACTTAGTTTGTCGAATTGGCAAACAGATAATAAAGTAAAAGTTCAGTTCAAAGAAGGTGTTGAGCTTGAATGTAAACAATTGCTGCTATGCACCAATGCATTTATGGCTGAACAATTGAAGGAGGATATAGTGCCTGCTCGTGGACAAGTTATTGTTAGTGAGCAGCTTGAGTCTCTACCTTGTAGAGGCTTACATATGTACGATAAGGGTTATTACTATTGGCGTGATATCGACAATAGGATTTTACTCGGCGGTGCTAGAAATGTGGATATTGAAGGAGAGGAGAGCACCCAATTCGGACAAAACGATAAGGTTTTGGATGAGTTAAAGCGTTTTATGAAAGAGGTGATAGTAGAAAAGGAAGTGAAAATAGAGTACAACTGGTCGGGAATAATGGCAATGGGTGGAAGTAAACTGCCAATAGTGAAGAAAGTCGACAATGGGGTATACCTCGCTTCCAGACTTGGAGGAATGGGAGTGGCCCTAAGCAGCATTGTTGCTCAAGAGCTGGTTGAATTAATCAGAAATTAGTCTTTTAGAACACTTCGCGCAATTACAATACGCTGCACTTCAGAAGTACCTTCATAAATCTGAGTGATTTTAGCATCGCGCATTAAACGCTCAACGTGATATTCCTTAACATAACCGTAACCGCCGTGAATTTGAACAGCCTCAGTAGTCACCCACATAGCCGTTTCCGAAGCGTAAAGTTTTGCCATTGAGCTCGCCTGTTCATAAGGCAGTTTATTGTCTTTTAACCATGCGGCTTTTAAGCAAAAAAGACGAGAAGCTTCAATACGAGTAGCCATGTCAGCAAGCTTAAATTGTATGGCCTGATGATTCATGATTTCGGTACCAAATGCTTTTCTTTCTTTAGAGTATTGCAATGCCAATTCATAGGCTCCGCTTGCTATTCCCAAAGCTTGAGAAGCAATACCGATACGACCACCACCTAGGGTTTTCATGGCAAATTTGAAACCGAATCCGTCTTCGCCAATTCTATTCGCTTTAGGCACTTTCACATCCTGGAACATTAAAGAGTGAGTGTCAGAACCTCTAATTCCCAATTTGTCTTCTTTCTTACCTACAACAAATCCTTCCATATCAGAAGTTACTATTAGAGCATTGATTCCTCTGTGACCTTTTTCTGGGTCTGTTTGAGCTATTACTAAGAAAATGCTACCGCTTTTTCCATTGGTAATCCAGTTCTTAGTTCCGTTGAGTAAGTAGTGATCACCTTTATCTACTGCAGTTGTTCTTTGCGAAGTTGCATCAGAACCAGCTTCAGGTTCACTCAAGCAAAAACCACCGTGAATTTCACCACTTGCCAATGGCTTTAAGAATTTCTCTTTTTGTTCTTCCGTGCCGAAAGTTTCAAGTCCCCAACAAACCAGAGAATTATTTACGCTCATCACAACACTAGCGCTTGCATCAACTTTAGAAATTTCTTCCATGGCTAGAACGTAACTTACAGTATCCATTCCACCTCCATTGTATTTTGGGTCGACCATCATCCCCAAAAATCCAAGTTGGCCCATAGCTCTAACTTGTTCAGTTGGAAACCTCTGTTCATTATCCCTTTCAATAACCCCTGGAAGTAGCTCATTCTGAGCGAAATCTCTAGCGGCTTGTTGTATCATTAAATGTTCTTCTGACAGCTCGAAATTCATGCTTTTAATTTTGGACAAAAGTAAGATATATTTTGGTTTCAGATTGCTGATTCTGAGATAAAAAGCATGCGGAATGCTGGGCGACTTTTAATCTAAGCTTTGGTTGATGTGATTTACATTGGTATCGATATGATACATTTGCGCTATGTACCTAAAAGAGGGTGATTTAATTAGCATAGTGTCTCCTTCGCGAGCCATAGACGAGAACGAAGTTCAAGCCAGTGTTAGTTTCCTTGAGTCTCATGGCTTTAAGGTTCATCTTTCAAAGAACATCTTTAAGCGTCATCATCAGTTTGCTGGTACAGATGCTCAAAAAATTGAGGACATACAGGCTGCAATTGATAATAGAGAGGTCAAAGCGATTTGGAGCAGCAGAGGTGGTTATGGCTCTGTGAGAATAATAGATCAGCTCGATTTCAAGAGCATTAAAGAACAAAAGTGGTTTGTTGGCTATAGCGATTTTACTGTATTTCACTCACATATTCACCGACATTTGGGCATGCCAACCCTACATGCTACCATGCCTGTAAATGTGAAAACGGGAAATGAATACGCTTGTCAAAGCATGATACACGCAGTGAGAGGTGAACAGCTTAAATACAATTTCCAAACTCATGAATTGAATAAAGAGGGAAATGCTCAAGGAGTTTTGGTAGGAGGAAATTTGAGCATTTTATATAGTCTATGCGGTTCGAATTCAGATATTAGCACCGAAGGTAAAATTCTTTTTCTGGAGGATTTGGATGAATATTTATATCACATCGATAGGATGATGATGAACCTAAAAAGAACCAATAAGTTATCAAATTTAGCAGCTTTAGTTGTGGGTGGAATGAGTGATATGAACGATAATGCTATCCCTTATGGCAAAACAGCTGAAGAGATAATATTAGAGCATACTCAAGAATATAATTACCCAATTTATTTTGGTTTGGAGGCTGGACATATTGAAAGAAATGCGGCCTTGAGGTTGGGAATGGAATGCAAGATAAATGACAATAGCTTAATTTTGCCATCCTAATGCCTATCTATCAGACCAGTAAGCAAATCACCAAATTTACTCTTGTGGGAATTTCCGCCGTTTGCGTTGATTTGATTGCATATTATATTTTATCGCAGTTTCTAGATGTGAACATAAGTAAAGCTTTGGGCTTTGCCAGCGGCACATTTGTAACCTATAATTTAAATAAGTATTGGACTTGGCGTCAGACCGACAGAAACAATAAGAGATTGGCTTTATTCTTGGTGCTTTATGCAATTAGCCTTTTAATAAATGTAGGGGTAAATCATCTCGGAATTCAATTCTTACCCTATTCTGAGTTAGTAATCAGTACTCGCGATTTAGCGGAAAAGACCAATCAATTATTTGCCATGAAAACCGCAAAATTTGTAGCCTTTTTCATTGCTACAGCGGTAAGCAGTATTTTCAATTTTCTCGGACAGAAATATTGGGTATTTAAAGATCAAGAAGATTTGGAAGAAGCCACTACTGATATGGGCGATTCAGAATAGCTTCATTGATAATTGCAGTTCTCAAATCAAAATCGCGCTCATTGGTGTTGTAGACCAAATGTTGTTCTTCAAGTATTTCTTCATGAATCTTTTCTATAGACTCTCCAGTGTCGGCATTATGGTCATATTGATCAACATAAACATCATTTGCATTTTCCTCTGAAACCCTAATTCGTTCATCCACAGCGCTTTCCCATGGGTCTAGTTCGTAATCTGGGGTGTGCACAGGTTCAGGTTCAGGCCTTCTTTGGCTAGATTCTCCTGTTAATTCTTTAAGAATATCTTCAATAGAAGGAGTATTTGAAGTTCTTTTTGGCTGGCGATGGTTAGGCTTTGGTGATTCTTTCTTTTTTTTGCGTCCACCGAATACGAAATATAGTATTCCAATTATAAAAGGTAAGAGTTCAAAAAAATTGTCCATCAGTGAGCCAAAAATAGCGAAAAAAATGCT
>CBDUMX010000126.1:0-6964 GCA_965368435.1 uncultured bacterium | reverse complement strand
AGCCCTCCATCCAGTGTTTTAGATTCTCTTTACTATCAAATTTTGCAACTACCTCACTTTTGGGTTTGTTTATGATGATGTCTTCTGTGTATTTCATAAATACAAAAGTATCGAATGAATTACTATTTGTTGCATTTTGGCAATACTCCCTCTAAAGCACATTAGTAACCTATGATAATCTAAGAATTTAAATGATAAATATGACAAAATAGAATGCCTAGTGAAAAAAAAGATCTACCAAGGAATAAAACGTTGATAGCTCTGTGGCTAGCTTGTTGTTAATACCAACCGCCGCCCAAAGCTCGGTATATATTTACTTTAGCATTTAGCCGCTTCATTTGTATTTCCATGAGTTCCATTTTGGCTTCTAATGCTTCACGTTGTGTAAGTAACACTTCGGTATAATCTGCTCTCGCGGAGTTAAACAGATTGTTGGCAATTCCGATAGATTGCGTTAAAAGATCAACTTCTTGCTGTTTGGTTTTAAAACTCAGACCAAAGTTATCGATTTTCGAGAGTTGATTTAAGACATCTACGTAGGCATTTAGAATAGATTGTTCATAGCTAAAAACGGCCTGTAATTGCTTTGCATTTGCAGTTTTATATTCTGCAATAATTGCATTACGATTGATTAGAGGCGCAACTAAATCTCCAGCCAAATTGTACAAAATTGATTCTGGATTGAATAAAAAAGTAGGATTAAACGCCTGAAACCCAATACCTGCCTTGATAGAAAGGGAAGGATAGAAATTAGCTCGAGCAACTTGAACATTAAGATTTGCAGCCGAAAGTTCAAATTCAGCTCGTCGAATGTCCGGTCTATTAGATAATAACTGCGCAGGAATTCCAGCCTCAATAGAATCTAATGTTATATCACTAAATGTCGCCGAATTTCTCAAAACTTTCGTAGAATACTTGCCTGTAAGGAAATTCACTAGATTCTCTTTTTCCGTAATTTGTTGTTTAATTGCGTACTGTAAGTTAATGGTGTTTAACAATTGCGCTTCGAATCGGTTAACAGCTAGTTGAGTAACTTTAGCTGACTCTTTTTGTAATCTAACAACCGAAAGGGCATTACTCTGAATTTTTATGTTTTTTTCAATAATGTCTAAAAGGTTGTCCAGAGCCATAAGCTCATAATAAGATTCAGCGATTTCGGCAACTAGGTTAGTAATTAAGAAATTTTTACCTTCTACACTTGCAAAATAGTTTGCAATTGCAGCTTTTTTTGAATTTCGAAGCTTTTTCCATATGTCAACTTCCCAGCTTGCGCTAGCTCTTAAGTTAAAATCACCTAAAGGTTTAGGAAAGGGAGTATCATCTTTTATTTCCAGTTGTTCATCCACGGCTCCATGCCGTGTATACAACCCTTCTTTTTCTATCCCAGCGGCTGAAATCATATCTATAAAAGGGAGGTATTCACCTTTTTTTGTTCGAATCTCATTTTGCTTAATTTGAATTTCTAGATAAAAGATATTCATTTCTTTATTATTCGATATTGCACTATCTATTAATGCTACAAGAAATGAATCTTTAAAATAGTTCTTCCAGTTCATTTGAGCAATATTGCCGCTGTCGGCCTGATTGTAGTAGTTTTTTGGAAGTGTTATTTCTGCATTTCTGTTATTTTGATGCGGAATTCTACATGAACTAATTAGGATAAAATTTAAAGTTACTATGAGAATTATTGTCTTATTACTTTTCATTTTCTTTTACGTTTTGCTAATTTTAGTAGCAGACCAATTTTTTGCATTTTTTTAATTAGGCTAGCTTCAGATTCATTTTCAACTAAATTTTCCGTTAAAGGGTTCATGTCTTGGTCTTTGATGAGTTTTCTTCCATCTGCTATACTTCCAAAAATAAAATAGAGCCCAGGTACTACAATTACACCAAATACAGTTCCCATCAGCATGCCGCCGAGGGCTGAATTCCCAATTGTGCGATTTCCAAGTGCACCAGGACCAGTAGCAAAGGCTAAAGGAATAAGACCAGCAATAAATGCAAACGAGGTCATTAGGATTGGACGGAACCTGACTCTAGCACCTTCAATTGCAGCATGTACAATAGTTGCACCTTGTTGTTGTTTTTGAACAGCAAATTCAACAATCAATACTGCATTTTTGCCTAATAGCCCTACCAGCATAATCATACCCATTTGGGCATAAATGTCATTTGAGAGCCCCATTAGTTTTAGCATTAAATATGAGCCAAAGACCCCGGCTGGAAGTGATAAGATTACAGCGAGTGGAATAATAAAGCTTTCATATTGTGATGCCAATACGAGATAGACAAATATTAGAACTATGGCAAAAATGTATAAAGCTTCATTACCTCTTTTTGTTTCATCGTATGACAAACCTTCCCATGCTATATCATAACCCTGTGGCAAGGTTTTCTCTGCTACTTCCTGTATTGCGGATATTGCATCCCCTGTTGTATAGCCGTTAGCTGGGACTCCTCTTATAGCGGATGAGGTATATAAGTTGAATCTAGTTATTTCATTGGGTCCTTGAGTTTTCTTCATGGTCATAAATGAAGAATAGGGAACCATTTCCCCGTGCTCATTCTTGATAAAGAGATTAAGCAGATCAGATGGCATACTTCTATATTCTGGTGCTGATTGAGTATAGACTTTAAAAAATGTATTAAACCTAGTAAATCCTTGTTCATATGTGCTACCAATAAGCACATCGAGGTTGTCCATGGCTTTACCAATCGATACACCCTTTTGCATAGCCAATTGGTTATCAATAATTAGTTCATATTGTGGATAGTTTGCAGCATAAAAGGTAAAGAGTCCGGTTAGTTCTTTCCGTTTAGTAAGTTCTTGCATAAACTCTTTGTTTAATTTGTCGAATTCTTGATAATCTATCGTACTTCCCTTATCCAGTAAGCGAAGTGAAAATCCATCTGAAGATCCATAGCCGGGCACTGCTGGTGGCTCGAAAAATTCTACTACTGCACCCAAATCACGAGTTTTTTCTTCTAGCTCTTCTATGATTTTGTGAACAGAACTTTTCCTAGCCGACCAGTCCTTTAAGTTAATGATACATGTTCCTGCGTTTGAACCACGTCCTTCAGTTAATATTTCATATCCAGCCAAAGAAGAAACAGACTGAATTCCCTCAACTTCTTCAGCTATATTTTGCAAATGCAACGAGACAGCATTTGTACGCTCCAAAGTACTGCCAGGTGGAGTTTGAATTATTGCGTAAATCATGCCTTGGTCTTCATTTGGTATGAAGCCTGAAGCCAAATTCTTGTTCACCGCAACAATGCCAAAAGCAAATACAATAAAAGTCCCATAGGTTATTACTCTTCTGTGTACAATGAGTTCAAGAAACTTTGTGTATTTGCTGGTAAGCTTTTCAAATTTTCTATCAAACCAAACGATGAACAATTGAATTGGAGTTCTTCTCTTCTTTTTGCCATGAATGTTTTTTAAAATCATTGCACATAATACTGGTGTGAGAGTAAGCGCAACAACTCCTGACAGAATTATTGAACTTGCCATTGTAATGGAAAACTGTCGGTAAAACACGCCTACGGGACCAGACATAAAAGCTACAGGAATAAACACTGCGGTCATGATTAAAGTGATTGCAATAATTGCCCCGCTAATTTCTCCTAGAACTTTCTTAACTGCTGCGAATGGATTCAACTGCTCTAATTCCATTTTTGCATGTACAGCTTCCACAACGACTATGGCATTGTCAACTACAATTCCAATTGCTAGAACCAACGCAAATAGAGTAATTAGGTTGATAGTCAAACCAAATAGCTGCATAAACACAAAGGCACCGATAAGCGAAACAGGTACTGCGATTATTGGTATGATGGTAGATCTCCAATCTCCAAGAAATATGAATACCACAAGTGCAACAAGAAGGAATGCCTCAATTAGTGTATGAATAACTTTGTCTATTGATGCGTCAACGAAGGTTGAGACATCATAGTTGATTTCA
The DNA here is from genome assembly GCA_965368435.1 of uncultured bacterium. GTDB lineage: Bacteria > Bacteroidota > Bacteroidia > NS11-12g > UBA9320 > JAHEKB01. The sequence goes on along the minus strand of CBDUMX010000126.1, from coordinate 2,999 downwards.
TAGTCCATTCCAGGTGGGAAATCCGCCTTTAATTCCTTGAGCTTGGTTTTTACTCCGTCTATCACATCACTGGCATTAGTGCCGAAGTTTTGTTTTAATACAATAGATGCAGACGGGTGCCCATCTTTGTTTGAGTATATGTCAAAGAACTCACTTCCTAGTTCTACTTCTGCTATGTCTTTAAGTTTTAGAATTTCACCTTCGTGATTTGCTTTAACTATAATATTGCTATACTCTTCGGGCTTATTGTACCTACCTTTATAAGTCAAAACATATTCTAAAGATTGAGCTGTTTTACCAGATGCTTGTCCCAATCGCCCTGGACGGCCTATTACGCTTTGTTCTTCCATTGCGCGCATCACTTCTTCAGTAGATATGTTATATGCGCGCATTCGGTCAGGTTTGAGCCATACTCTCATTGCATATTGCCTACTTCCTAAAATTTGAGCTTTACCCATGCCTTTTATCCTTTGTAGCTCAGGTAAGATGTGAACATTTGCATAGTTGTATAGAAACTTTTCGTCGGCATTCTTGTCAGTGCTATAAAGATTCACATACATTAACATACTTGGTTGAATAGGCGTAATGATAATACCTTCTCTTTGGACCAAAGGAGGTAAATTATTCATAATAGCATCAACTCTGGTTTTTACGTTTACCACAGCAGCATTGGCATCAGTTCCAGGCTCAAAAACAATTTGAACTGTTGCTTCACCAGCGCTGGTGGCATCAGATATAATATATTGCATCCCTTGGACACCATTTATAGCTCGTTCAAGCGGAATGAGGGTCGATTCCACTAAAACTTGAGCACTGGCGCCAGGGAATGCAATAAAGATATTTACCCTCGGAGGGGCAATCTCTGGAAACTGAGAAATTGGTCTTGTTGTAATTGCCAATATTCCTAGGAATACTGTTGCTAGTGAAAGGGATATAGCTAAAACAGGTCTTTGAATGAATTTTCTAAACATAATTTCAGTCTCTTATCTATTCTGCATGGAGGTGACCTAGTTGTGACCAGAATGTTCTTTGATCGATGATTTCGACAGATATGTGGTCGCCATTTTTCACCTTTCTTAATCCTTCTATTAGAATCCTTTCTTCTTCTCTTAAGCCATCAATTACTTCGTAAATATGTTGTATTTCACAGCCTATCTTAATTTCTTGAGACCTTAGGTTACCTGCTTGATCTACTACGTAAACGTAACGTTTGTCTAGAATTTCGAAAGTTGCTTGCTGTGGAATAAGTAAAGCTTGCTTTAGTAATACAGGCATGAGAATGTTTCCCGTCTCGCCATTCCTTAATAGGCCATCTGGATTTGAAAAGCTTGCTCTAAAGGCAATATTGCCGGTTTCATTATTGAAGTCAGCTTCAATTGTTTCTATTACTCCACTTTGACTAAAAATTGCATTATTAGCCAACTTCAGCTTTACTTGACGTAAATCTTTAGATTTAGGCCTGCTCGCATAATCTAAATACTCAGCTTCAGGAACATTAAAGTATACCCACATTTTACTATTATCAGATAAGGTAGTAAGCAATTCCCCTTCATCTACAAGACTACCCAATCTAACATCGTTGAATCTTCCGATTATTCCATCGAAGGGTGCCTTGATTTGGGTAAAGTTTAAATGCGCTTGCGCGATATAAAGTTCAGCTTGTGCTTTTTGTAAAGTGGCTTTAGCTAAAGCTAGTTCATTTGTAGAAACTATATTGCTGTCAGCAAGAGCTTTGGTATTTTGAAATTCAATTAGGGCGAAATTAACTTCAGCTTGTGCCTTTTGAACTTCTGCCTCATTAAGTATTGGCATGATTTGAAAAAGCAGCTGTCCTTTTTTAACATATTGCCCTTCATCAACATTGATTTGCTGCAGATAGCCTCTTTCTAATGTTCTTAATTCAATGTGTTGTATGGAATGGATTTGGCCAACATAATCTTTGTAAATGATTGTGTCTAATAGTATTGGTGAAGTAGCAACGTAAGTCCCTAATTCATGGTTTTTGTTTTCATCGTTCTTGCAGCTGAAAAATAATACTGCAATGAAACTGAAGAGAATTAATAAAGTTCTCATGCAAAATGTTGTTAAAATTGATAGTTAAAATTATATTGAAATGTTCTGATTTTTAGATCAGAGTTTAGCAATTATGACAAGAGATTCAATTGTCATTAGCAATTGGAATCGGTTAATTCAAATAACTTTTCCAGGCATGATGCAGAACAATCAGAGACAAAATAAATCTATTGTGCAGCTGCGTTGTAAGTTGTTCGCTACTAGTTTTAAGAATAGAATTTCTCGAAATTTCAACAAGCTCTGAATTTAGGCTTAAATTAATATCACAATCTTCAGTGTTAGTGTCACTTTCTTTTTCGCTGCTATCTTCGGTGTTAGCTCCCGGAAATTCAGGTAGATTACAGACTTTATGGTTTGAAGTAGAGCAATGACCAGCTGTTAAGTGACTTATCGTTTGCTCAAAATAGTTTTTAGATTCACTCGCTTTTTCTGATAACGAAAAATTACCAATAGTCAGCACAGTGAACAGGAGTAAAAGGCCGCCAACAAGTGCAAAAGATGCAAATTGTTTATTTAATATTTTGGCAATTAAACCTTTATAATTCATTTCAGACTACAAACATATAACCATATTTAGGAATAAATATTTAAAATGTTATCAATTTTCTAAATACAATATCTGCAATCACTGTGTAGTAATATATCTGGAATTGTAATCGCTAAATACAAAGAATGATTAGGCACAACAAAACTTATTAATTACAAATGAAATTTCATTGTGAATTATTAGATACCACAATGGTAAAGAATGAGTTTATACCCGATAATATTCTTACTTTGCCAGTGCGATAGATTTAGCGAATATTTCCAAAAAATAAGACTTTGTTATAACTGTGTAGGTTTAAACTTACGAAACAGTTTTTTGTATTTGGGAAGCTTTTCAAATTCTAATTTAGCTTGAATTAACACTTCAGGGTCAACAGTTT
>CBDUMX010000125.1:0-6969 GCA_965368435.1 uncultured bacterium | reverse complement strand
TTAGATATCACACAACCAGAAATAGTTAAGCGATATGAGCAATTCTACGGTTGCGATCTGCCGCTTCACGAAGGATTAAAAATTCCGCAAATGTTTGATGCGGCTATAGCTGGCAAACTAAAGGCGTGTTGGATTATAGGTGAAGATGTTGCCCAAACCGACCCCAATACCAAGAAGGTTGTTGCCGCCTTGAGCAATCTAGAGCTTTTGGTAGTTCAGGAACTCTTTATGACGGAGACTGCTAAGCTTGCCGATGTTATACTTCCAGGAGCATCATTCTTGGAGAAAAGCGGAACCTTTACCAATGGCGAGCGAAGAGTACAGCGCGTAAATGCTGCTGTTGAGCCTATTCCTGGCACTAAGGTAGATGGACAAATTATAGTTGACATCATGAACCGCATGGGATATGAGCAAGCAGATTACGATCCTAAAACAATGCTGGAAGAGATTTCACAAATAGTTCCATTCTTTGCTGGTATTACGTGGGAAAAACTGGGCAAGAACGGCATGCAATGGCCAGTTAGTCCAGAAGGCAAAGACACACAAATCTTGCATACAGAAACCTTTAAAATTGGAAAAGGGAAATTCTTCAGTTTCGATTTTGAAGAGAGCAAGGAAATAGAGGAGAATGCAGATAAATTCCCCTTCATACTCACCACTGTGAGAGAGTTGGAGCATTATAACTGCGGTGCTATGACCAGAAGAACAGCCAATGTTGAGCTGCTGAAGGAAGATGTATTAATCATCAATCCGAAGGATGCGGAAAGCAAAGGCATTAAGACAGGAGATTTGGTATGCATCTCATCTGCACGTGGCAAGATAGATTTAAAAGCCAGAGTTTCTGATGATGTAAAAGCAGGTATTTTGAGTACTACTTTCCACTTCCCAGAGGTATTGGTTAACAATATTACTTCGGATGTTCACGACAGTGAAGCCATGTGTCCGGAGTATAAGGTTGTCAGCGTAGATATCAGAAAAAGCAAGGGCGTATACGCTAAGGCTTAAACCAATTCTAGAGAATTACCAAGTTCAATACTTGTGATCCTTTATCACTTGTAAGGCTGATGCTGTAATTTCCAGCTGATAAATTGAGATTCAATACTTCGTGTTTTAAGCTCGGATATGATTCTTCAAACACCACTTGTCCGTACATGTTTCTAACTTTTACATTCACATCATTGAGTGTGATTTGAGATTCTAAATTCAGTATTCCATTGCTCGGGTTTGGATAAAGATTCAAGATATTGAGTTCTACATCCTCAATAGATAATCCAGCTACTCCATAGCAATCAGAAGTATCTACACATCCGTTATCCGTGATTTCAACGGCGAAGATTCCTCTCAATTGATTTTGTATGCTTATTGATGTTTTACCATCAATTGGAGATTTGTCGTCTTCACAATCTAACCACTGATAAGAAGCTCCTGTATGTAACGAAGTAAGGGTGTAATCTTCAACTTTGATATTGGTATTGATTTCGGTTATTGTTAAATCAGTGCTCACAAAGCTATCACAGCCAGCGGCATTTACTATGGTATCTAAATACAAGCCAGATTCAGTGTACATATAGCGATTAGAAGGCGAACTTATAGGCTCGCAGGCGTTGACTATTACTTCGCTTTCTGTTGATTTCCGAACGTTGAGATCTATAGTAAGTAGACTATCGCAATTGAGGTGGTTGACAAGGGTTTCATAATAAGTACCCGTTTCCTCGTAAATATTTCCTTTTGGCGATAGGTATAATTCACATACATCAGGAGTAATGGTATTCTCCGTTTTGGCGGAGGTCAATTCCATAGTCACCACACTATCGCATCCCACAGAAGAAATTAAGGTTTCATTATAGGTGCCCGCTGATTTATAGTATTGAGTTCCTGATGGACTAAGCACTGAATCACAGATATAATCGCTGATAAATGAAGAACTATTGTAGTTAACGGTGAGATCAATATTTATCAAACTATCGCAGTTTATATAGCTCATAATGGTATTGCTATAGCTACCTGAGCTGGTGTATTCCGTGCCATCAGGAGATATATATTTCTCACAAACCGTGGTATCAATAAAGGCTTCTTCCGCGCCCACTTGCAAGTTGATGGTTATGACGCTATCACAACCTGCTGCATTGTCGAGAACATTATAGTAAGTCCCGCTTTTCTTGTAGACAATACCCAAGGGGCTGATAAAACTATCGCAAACTGCTGCACTAATACTTGAAGTTGTATTGCTGTTTATATACACTTCGCGAAGCAAAAAAGAATCGCAGCCCATATGGCTTTGAAATGGAATAGTATATGTACCACTGCTGTTGTAATATATTTTAGTAACAGGATCATACCAGGCACCGCATCTTGATATGGTGTCATAAGAGTAAGTGGAGTCGGTCGACAAATTAGCGCCTGCCACTAAGTTTGAGCTATTGCCTGTTAATGCAAAACCGCTGAGGCTAGCGTTGTTTTGAAATTTAGAATAGTCATAGATAGTAGTTTGCGTTGAATTATTTCCATTGGCTGTGCCTTGGTTGAATTTATAATAGGCTCGGAGTTGATAGTTTTGTCGGCTGCAGAATTCATCATTCATATTAGCATTAATCTCAGCAGCGCTGAGTGTTTTTTTCCATACTCGTACTTCATCGATTCTACCGTTCCAGTATCTGCCATAGCCAGGATGGTAGCCAATAGTAAGCGGTGTTGTAGTGCTGACGGATATTGAAGTGCTGACCGACAAAGAATCAACTATAGTGCCATCAACATATATTCTAAGTTTAGTACCATCATAGGTAGAGGCTAGGTGATGCCAAGTGTTGAGCGATAAGTATGCTGAATTAGTATTGATTTCATGCCACTGCTTTGAACCATCGCCTATAGCGCATCCCACTCTTCCACCGTTTCCCGCTCTCAGCATATAGCCGGTATTGTTAGTATTTTCTTCTTTAATAATGATGCTCCCTTCGTAGATATTGCTATTCCAGCTTTCCGCATAGATCCATGCTTCCAATGTAAGGGCGGTTCCACCTATATCAAAAGCGGAATCAGTACCACAATTCATTTGGTCGTTGGTGCCATCAAAGCTCAATGATATCTGAGCATCAGATAGTTGAAATAAAAAACAGAAAGCAAGGGTGAATAAAAGCGATGTCTTAGCGCGCATAATAAGAGGATTAGATATTACTAATGTAATCAAATCACTTCATATGCTTTGCATTTTTGTACTAAATTTTGGCTCTGAGCTTAGCTAATAATGGGCTATGCGCTGATTTTAATGGTTTTAGGATTTTCCGCGTCTTTTGCTTTGGCGTTTGACTTGAAGAGTTGATTTAATCGCTCAAAGCGCGCCGACTCAATCTGGTTGAGCAGATCATTTAAATTGTCATTTATCTCTTTCGCATGTAGGGTAAGGTCTTTGTGTTTATCGGCACAAATTCTTAGCACTTGTTTCGCTCTAAAGATGAAAATTGCCAAGCTGAGTATCATAGCAAAAATGGCAAGAGCGAAGAGCATAATATTACCTAGAAATATGAAGCCAACTGCGCTGAAGAAAAGCAGAGTTGTAAGAACTCCCAATACAGTGCTTCGGCGATACACCAATTCAAGGCGCTTTATAGATTCGAGTAAAATACTTGTTGGTTGTCCGCCAAGCTCTTTACTCACTAAAATTCGCCTGTTGGTGAATACCGTCAATCCACTAATGGATTCCGCTATTACCTTCTCATCTTTAAGGAAAAGTTTTGTATACATTTATTATTAAGGGGCTAGGTCTCCAAACTATTATTTTCTAATAGTCGGAGGATGGTTCAAAATTGGGAAATTTTTCACAAATGAAAACACCCATTTGAATTATTCTTTGAGTAACAAATAATATTCCAACTGCATTTACTCTACAGATCATCGATCTATATGCTTGATTACAAGCCTGCTAGATAAAAACTAAAGATAGCATTTCAAGCCAGATCGAGATTGATTTTTCTAAAAATGAGATATGAACATTTTATAACTGCTTTTAGTTATATGACGAATATCATCAACAGTATCTACCTGATTTTGTGTACCTTAGCTTGAATTGCAATAATAATGTAAGTTTTTTTAGCAATTTAGATACTAATACATATAAATCGACGTTTCATAATTACCAATTAAATTTAAAACTGTATGACGATTACCCTGATCCAAAAAATTCCAAACGCGCTTTCTCCTATTAAGAACTTTTTAATCAATAAGGATGAACAATAGTGGAATTGGAATTAATGGAAAACACTCAATTAAATTCAGAACGCTTTAAGAAAGTTGCGTCGAGGCGCGTTCTTAAAGTACTTCACAGTATCAAAAGTTTAGCTAGGTGCTCAAATTCTGAAACCTACTACTACACTAGCGAAGAAGTTGATAAAATGCTACGAGCTATTCACGCGGAATTGAAAGATCTAGAAACTCAGTACCGCAAGGAGCTCGACGAAAACAATAAGTTCAGTTTCTAATTACTTAAGGATAGCAATTCCGATTGCTAATTCAAGTGAGCCTACTGGGAAAAAGGTGGTGCCTTCACGCTCTTCATCGTCGTTGAGCCCGTATGCCTTATCATCATACTCCCAAAAATAATCTGTGTAAATTCCTCCGAAGAATGCGCCTGCATTCACATAGATACCGTGATTAAAATTCTTGCGGAAACCACCGTTTAGAACCAAGACATAATTTTTCCCTTCTTCAAACCACTCCCAATCTTCACCTTTATCATAGGTTGTTCGCATTTTCTCGTACTCCACCTGCGCTCCAACATAAAATCCCTCCCCAGCTTGCTGTAAAAAATGAAAAGCCCCTGCACCAAATCCAACACCGGTATATCCATCAGGTTTTTCATCATCTTCAATTTTAACTACTTGCGACAGCATGCCAAGAGGTGTAAAGCGGGCATGTACGTTTAGTCCAGTTTGACTGTTAATTCCAAAAGCCAAATCTACTGTCGGGCCAAAAAAGAGGAATCCAGCGGGGTTAACAGAAAGTGAGAGTTTTGGGATGCCGTGATCAGCATGTTCTAATTGGGATAAGCTGGGACCATTAGCCATTACTGCTACAGGCAATAGGCACAGCATGAGGGGTAAAAATTTGTTTTTCATGATGCTTAGATTTGTATAAAGGTATAAAAACCATCTAAAATTACCCAGCAGAGCATAATAAATATCAGCTATGCTCATCCCAATATTAGTGATTAAATACTAGTTGTTTTCTGTTTATCCCAAATTCTAGTTATTCATCACAAAGCCATAACCTCAGTGCATCTTCTTGCGTCTGTGAAGTGGTCAGTCTTACATCATGAATACTAAAATTTACATAATAATTTTAGCTGCTATTCTAGGAATGACAGCTTGTAGTACAGAAACAATTAGCCCTGATCCAAAAGATGATAATGAATTGGCCACAGAGGGCAGTTTTGAAGAAACAACTTGGGTAATTGCAAATAGCGATCTGCCCACAGAGAGCCTGCGAAATAAGTATGAGAGTATGGAGTTTGTGGTTGACAATGATTTGAATTACCAGTGGACTTGGAAAGGCAAGATTTCCTCTGAGACTTTGGTTTTTAAAGGCAAAACCTATTATGAGAAATCAAGTCACACCCACAGTTCAGGCAGTGCTATTTACAATGTTGCCGTGAATGTATTAACCATTAACGACATTGAATTACCAGGAGGTTGGTATGGCATTTACACCTATGAAGATGAAAATCACATGAGTTTAAATGTAGAGCCCGATGTAACAAATTGGGGAGATCATCCCAAAGCTGCAGGTGGTTTGGGTAGTGGACAAGAAGGCGATAAGAGTGTATATAGATTTAGCAAACAGTAATTAAGACGCCAGTTCTTTTATCACCGGATAAAAGCTGCGCGAATAAGGAATATGAGAATTATCATAGAGAACAACAACACCCCCATTAGAGTTTCCGCTTACGTCTCTAATGGCATCTACATTCACCAGATAGCTCTTGTGAATCTGTACCATGCTAGACTCGTTTTCCTTGCGAAATTTATGCAAAGGGCTGCGTACTACTTCTCTAATGGTCTTATCACCCATAGACTGGAATACGTGCAAGTAATTCCCGTCGGCTTTGGCATACAGCAATTCCGGCGGGTTCTTGCTTGTATTCTGCATAGATCTATAGCGAAGACTGATATCAGTAATAACAGGTATGAGTCCAACCAAGATAGCTTCCAGCACCACCTTCCAAAAGGGAATTTGAAAGGGAATATGCTGCTTCAGCAATACGGCAAGCACAGAGCCTATCATCGTGAAATGGACAAGAATCCACAGCAACTCTTTGCCGTAGGTCCAATCGCTCAACTGCTTAGCCATAGTGAAACGGGCGATGACAAAATTAAGGGCTATGATAAAAGCGGTAACCACCGAAATAAGAAAGCAAATCATCCAAAAGTCGGCGCCCTGCAATTGCGACATAAAAAAGGGTTGATACAAGCTGAGGAAGATAAAGATATAGGCGGCGAATGCCAGGCAATAGATGGCATAGGATTTAGCATCGACACGAAAGACGAAGCTGCGGTTAATCCAAACTTCAAGTTTGCTCATCATCTAAGAAGGACGGGAGCAAGAGGGAAAAAGTTGCTTAAGGACGAATGACACATAAAATGAAACATATAAAATACATAAGCTTTGTTCTACTGCTAGTTGCGGTAGCTGCTTGTACAAAGACCACAACAAACCCCACAGTTCAAGACGAACCAAAAACCGAAGATCCACCTCCTTCAAAAATTGATTTGCTCGTCAAAGCTTGGAACATCGACACTGCTTATCATGATGGAGTAAAAGACGCATCATCAACGGGCAAAGACATGGTCTTCCACGCCAATGGCAGTTATACCTTTGATGACTATCTCAATGGCACCTGGAGTTTCACTCCAGATTCCACTAAGATCCTCATCGACGAAAACTTGACCTACCCACAAGATTGGACCATACAAGAGCTCA
>CBDUMX010000124.1:0-7093 GCA_965368435.1 uncultured bacterium | reverse complement strand
ATCAAACTTGGTTTTGATGTCACTAGCTTTATTTGTTGCTGTTGGAAGACTGTGCTTAGTTCCAATTATTTAAATAAGGCTTACATCATAAAGTCAAATTATAATTTATGAAAGACAAAATATTGGCAATAGAAGAACTTCATACTCCTTGGCAAACTGAGGATCCCTTTTTGATTGCCATGCATCATCTTGATCATTACCCAAATGGTAACGAGCAAATGGGTTTAGAGCAAGGTCAGTTAGAAGGCAGAAATATAGGTCAAGACTTTAGAGGGAAAGATGGTTATAATATGTATCATGGAACAAGTATACCCGGCTTTCCATATCATCCGCACAGAGGGTTTGAGACTATTACAATTGGGAAACAAGGTTTTGTAGACCACAGTGATTCTCTTGGAGGTGCAGGCAGGTTTGGTGCTGGTGATTTACAATGGATGACGGCAGGAAAAGGAATTCAACACTCAGAAATGTTTCCACTCATTCATTTAGATAAGCCCAACACCTTGGAGATTTTTCAAATTTGGATAAACCTACCCAGTTATAGTAAACTGGTCGAACCTCATTATAAAATGCTATGGAAAGAAAGCATACCAAAAATTGATGAAATTGACAACAATGGGAAGAAAACAAGCATAGAGGTTTATGCAGGAAACTACAAAAGCAACCAAGCACCTGAACCAACACCAAATTCTTGGGCGGCCAATCCTGATCACGGAGTAGCTATTTTTAGTGTAAAAATGGAAACTAATGCCCAATGGATACTTCCTGCTCCGTCAAACTCACAGGTGCACAATACGCTGTACTTCTACCATGGGAATTCAATTGATTTAGAAAATAAAGAAATTGCAGTAAACCATCTTGTTAAAGTGAAGCCTGGGCAGAATTTACATATTACCAATGGTGATAAGGAAGCTGATTTTCTCATTCTTCAAGGAAAACCTATCAATGAGCCCATAGCAAGTCGTGGTCCATTTGTAATGAATACTGAAGAAGAATTAAATCAGGGATTTGCAGAATACAGGAAAACTCATTTTGGCGGATGGCCATGGCCTGAAACTGAACAAGTTTTTGATCGAGCTAAAAGACGATTTGCAAAGTATGCAGATGGTACTACAGAAGAAAAATAATACAAGTCATCATTCTTTTCTATTTGTACATTATTATCTGGACCATTATACTTTGCAACCATAGTTGACCAAGACAATTTCATAAAAAACATATCAGTTGCCACGAGTGATACTAAAAATATCATGGGAAGACCTTTCCCTCGGTTATGACATAACGTTTAATGTTCAGGAATTTAGTCTTTAAATATATATTATTTCATGCACCAACATGATAGCTATCAACGATACATGGCCGACGTTCTATGAGCTAAATTAAAATTTAAGTATTGAAGTTGAATGCTTTTGGTTAATGGGTTACTTTTGGCATCAACAGTAAATGAACATTGCGTTATAAGCTGTGTTCACAAAAGCAATAATGAAGACAAAATCAATCGAACAATTGGAGAAAGATATTTGGAAACAGCCAATTGAATTTCCATCTAATATGGTTGAAAAATGTTATCACTACCGAAAAATTAGTATTTCAGAATTAAGCAATGATAAAATTCTTCAGAAAAATCCGACAAAAAATGCTGACCGAAAATAAATTCAGCAAGTATTTACTTTATGCAATCGGCGAAATTGTACTGGTTGTCATTGGCATTCTGATTGCCTTGCAAATAAACAATCTGAATGAAGCAAAAAAGACAAGAGCCAAAGAAGTTCAGTATCTGCATAACATCAAGAGTGATTTACAACTGACAAATTTAGAAATTGAGCATTATGTCAGTTCGAGAGCCCAGCGCGCAGAAGCAGCCAGCAGTGTTGTTGATCATTATAATGGCAAACCAGTAACAGATTGGAATGAATTTAACAAACACACTATTGATGTGTACACTTGGCAAAGATTCTATCAAATAGATAATACCTTTCAAGAGCTTATGAACTCAGGTAATTTTGCAATTATTTCAAATGACTCCATAAAAAGTAAATTACTCAACGCAGATAAGCTTTACAAAAAATTAAAGTATTCAGAAGATCATTTCAGATATGATGCTGAAATTACGCTCTATGAACCTTCATATGAGATGACAGATATTTATTCATTGTCGAACAACTACTTTTATCAAAAATCAGAAGGTAAAAAAGGTATTTTGGGAGACCTAAACGAAGACGACTTTCGCGAACTTTTGAACGACCAAAAACAAAAGAATGGATTTGTATTTGCTGCTATGTACTTCAAGGGAATGAACACTATGTTGTTAAACATAAAAGAAGAAAACGATAAGATCATTGCATTGATAGACAGCGAATTGAATGAATAAACGCATACACCAAAAAAAACAAAAGACCATGTCGCAATTAAGAATCTTCCGTTATGTTGCTATCCTTGAAGGAGTTAGCTATTTATTATTTGGAGTAACAATGCCTTTAAAGTATGTGTATGAGATAGTAGAACCCAACTTTTATATCGGAATGCTACACGGAATATTGTTTCTTTTATATTGCTTTCTAGGTCTAAGTTGCGCCATTCGCTATAAATGGAAAATCGGCTTTAGCCTATTGGTTTTTTTGGCATCATTGATACCCTTTGGCACATTTTACTTGGAAGCGAAGTATTTAAAGGAGGAAAAGATGTCTATAGGCAAATAAGTATGCAATAAACAAATGCCAATTAGCATTAGATATTAGGAGATAATACTCTATGAAATATCACGTGAGCTAATAAAGTGTAACTTTCAAGCAATTATTAGTCACCCTATGAAAATTTTATTCTCTACATTATTAATCGCACTAACTGCTCTTAATGCAAAAGCTCAGTTTAATGTAGACTCCCTCCTACTTGTTTGGAAGGACAAGAGCCAGGCAGATACCAGCCGCCTTAATGCGATGGATGAGCTTACATGGACTCACTATAAAACAACAGATCTAGATTCTGCACAATACTATGGTCAGCAGATGTTAGATCTAGCAAGGAAGAAAGGCTTAGCAAAGTATGAAGGTATTGCCTTGCAGTTATTTGGTGTAATTCAGTATAGAAAAGGAAATCCCGACGAAGCCAGAGAATATTTCAATGAAACCCTAGAAATCAGAAAAAAACTAGGAGATAAAAGAGAAATAGGTCGCTCCCTATCCATGATTAGCAATTGTTATGCAAGGCAAGCTGAATTCATTATCGCTTTGGATTATTATGAAAGAGCACTGGCGTTGTTTGAAGAAATTGGCGATAAAGAATTAGCTATAAATATGCTGAGCACCATTGGCCGTACTTATGGTCAATTGGGAAACTATGACAAAGCCATCCCTTATTTTGTAAAAGTGCTTAGAGCAGTAGAAGGTGAAGGTGCATCCATTGTGCATGTCACCACCTTATGGAAAATGGGTGAGTTATATTTATCTGTTGGCGAACTCGATTTAGCTCAAGAGTATACGGAACAAGCGAGGCTGATGGCCAAACAAATCAAGAACACGGAATTAGAATCTTGGACAGTTGCTCAATTGGCTGGCATTCAAACAGCAAGATTAAATCATGATAAGGCTATTAGCTTGTTTGAAAAGTCGCTAGTGTTAGCAGGTGAATCAGTGCATTGGGGATTTAAATCTCATGTTGCCCTGCAAATTGGATCCAACTATGAACAAAAAAATGAATTTGACAAAGCCTATCCATACTACATAGAATCGCTTGAGATGTCCAATACGGCCAATAGTAAGCTGGGTAAAATTTCCAGTACGCTAGCCCTAGGAAAACTTTCAAACCATAAAAAAGAGGGGAATAAAGCTGTGCAATGGTGTCTCCAAACACTTTCTTTATCAGAAGAAGTTGGAGATTTAGGCAATCATGTAGCGGCTTGTGAATGTTTATATGTTGGCTATAAGCTTGTTGGCAGAGATAAAAAAGCTCTTGAATATCTAGAGCAATACATAAAGCTCAATGACAGCTTGCAGCAAAATGAGACCTCCAAGAGGCTGCAAAAAGTAGAGTTCAACAAAAAGTTGTTTCACGATAGCTTAGCAACAGTTGAAGCTGCACGTGTGGTAGATGAAGCACATCAATTAGAAGTGCGAGAGAAAAACAGAACACGCGATATGTTGGCTGGGGGCGGATTAATTGTGCTTCTCATTGCAGCTGCGCTTTTTGGTCGAGTTCGCTATATCAGAAAATCCAAAGCTGTTTTGAGTTTAGAGAAAGACCGTTCGGAAAATTTATTACTTAATATTCTCCCTGAAGAAGTAGCAGACGAGCTGAAGGAAAAGGGCCATTCAGATGCCCGGCATATTGATCAAGTAACAGTGCTCTTCACAGACTTCAAAGGCTTCACAGCAATGAGCGAAGAACTATCACCAAAGGCCTTGGTAGCAGACCTGCATTCATGCTTTTCAGAATTTGATGCTATCTGTGAAAAATATGGAATTGAAAAAATAAAAACCATTGGCGATGCTTATATGGCTGCTGGGGGATTGCCTTCACCAAACACTACCCATGCTAAAGACATAGTTCAAGCATCATTTGAGATGGCGGAAGTAGTAGCAAAAAGCAGCGCTGAGAAAACAGCCGTGAAGCTCGCATTTTTTGAAATAAGAATTGGAATTCATACAGGGCCAGTGGTAGCGGGAATTGTTGGAGTAAAGAAATTCCAATACGATATTTGGGGCGATACCGTAAATACAGCTAGCCGCATGGAAAGTTCGGGAGAAGTTGGCAAGGTGAATATAAGCCAAGCTACCTATGAAATCTTAAAAGACGACCCAGAATTCAAATTTGAGAGTAGAGGTAAGATAGCTGCCAAAGGAAAAGGCGAAATAGAAATGTGGTTTGTTTCAATGAACTAAATAAAACAACAAAATGGTATTAAACAACGGCTTTGAAGACTTTACATTGGAGTTAGATTTCACAATATACTCTGATAATAAAATGATTGCAACTAGGAAAATAGTTAAAATTTAAATACAACAAAATGTTAAAAAGCTTTTTATTTCAGAGCATGTACCTCATCCGCTAACTTATTGAAAAGAATGAACTCAAAAATTGCAATTATAATAATGCTGTGGCTGTTAGCAGCGGTAGTGATTTTTCATATGTGTATAATCCTGAATTTCATACCATATGAAATAACATGGGGTGGTAGGTTGAAAAACAAATCTGAAATGTATGTTTTTGAAACTATCTCCATCGTGATTAATCTTATGTTAATGTTTTCATTACTAATCAAAGGAGAATATATTAAGACCTTTGTATCTATAAAAACTGTTAATGTAGTTTTATGGATATTTTTGGTCTTATTTGGATTGAACACCATTGGAAATATTTTGGCTAAAACCACTTTTGAGAAGTTTTTCGCTATACTAACTTTTGGATTTACCTTATTACTTTTGAGTATTCTGACTAAACAGAAAAAATCATTAGATCTATGATAGGAATAATCCTAGTTTTACTAATACTACCTGTTCTCAGTATAGCGGCTTGTTCTATTAAAGATTCAAATAGAAAAAGAAGGAAAATTTTTAATCTGTTACTTATCTCTAATGGTGCAGTTTACTCTTTGCCATTAATATTGTTCCTGATTACTGGCAACATTAATACACACCTTTATTTGGATACTTTTAGTTTAGACCAAATCATAAACCTATTTTCAGCATTATTGCCAATATGTATAGTAGTATTTGTTGTCCTTCTACTATTGAAAATAGCTAATATTCCAAAAAAGCTTGAGAAGTTTTAAAAAGAACTATGGGAGATTTCACATCGAAAGTGATGACCCAATAGACTTTAAAACCATGGAAGTTCGTCTCTTGGAAACAGAAATTTTGCTGACTTACTCTACTGCCTTTGTCAATGAAAACATAAATAAACAAATAACACTTCAAACGTAGTTACTCCTTCGGTTGTCATTAGCTGCTTGCTATGATAATAAAAGCCGACGAATCAATTAATGCCGCTCCACTTGGCCTACCAACTCCGCAATCATTGTATTTGTCAAAGTTTATACTACTTTTGGATTGATCAGAATTAACTCTGATTAGGCTTACTCAAAGATCGCATCTAACTGCTACAAATGAGCTGTTAACTTTAGTAAAAACAAACCTTAAAACTAAATTTATGCGATACTTCTTCAATCATCGACATTTATTCAATTATCTTATTTTATGCCTACTCTTTTTAATGTGTTCTTATGGGAATGCGATTGCCCAAAGCACAATCATTGTTGACCATGCAGGTAGTGGTGATTACACCACAATTCAAGCTGCTGTCGACGCTATAAATGGCACGAACATAAGTCAGCAAGTAAGCATCAAAATAAAGGCAGGTACCTATGATGAGCATATCAAATTTGATAGTATTACCGGTACTTCAAAACAATTGCCCATTATTCTTGAATCATTTTCTGGAGATTCTGCCGATGTCCTCATTGACCATGACACAGCCAGTCTATTCAATCAACGAGGGGTTTTAGATGTAAGAAAAGTGAACTTTATTATCATAAGAAACCTCAGCTTTAATGCACCTGTAGATAACGGACATATAATCAGCTTTGGGGAAGGCGCTATGAATGCAATAGTTGAAGGAAATAACTTCCGCGACGATAATGCAAACCAGAAGTATTCTGCAATCGGATTCAACTATAATTTCACCATTAGCAATCGAAATTTGGACAGCTTTTGGATCAATAACAACAGAGCAACAGACCTCGAATTATTTAGCACACTCTCTAGTTTTAGGGCAAAATATCTAGAAATAACCAACAATATTGTATTCTTCAACAGAAATTATACTGCGCTTCCCTACCATGCTGCAAATACCATAATATTTAAAAACAACTTCTTTGAAAACATTGCCCTTGGATCATTTGCAGACTCAAGAGTCATGTGGATTGAAGGCAATATAAACGTTTCACCTACTGGCTGTTTAGTAATTAATAATAGTTCGAGCAGCGATAGTGCTGCCGTTGTCATAAATAACTTTTTGGCTCATAAAAGCTCACTTGGCATTCAGGTCGCCAGCCAAAAAGTCAAAATTTACCACAACAATATATACGGCTATGATTCCA